>NZ_JBFBIR010000004.1:0-260094 GCF_040685715.1 Kitasatospora sp. NPDC088264 | reverse complement strand
CTACCTCTCCCGCGGGCCCGTGGCCCCCGCGCCCCTCGTCGTCATCGAAGCCCGGAACCCCGGAGCCCGTACGGAACTCGGAGCTCCGTACCGGGTCAGTCCTGCGGCGTGTAGTACGAGACCAGCGCGGCCGCGCCCGGCTCGACGCCCTTCCACGAGCCGCTGAAGCTGAGCACCGCGATCGCCGCCGTCGGGAAGCCGCCGAGCCGCAGCCGCTCCAGCGCGTCCCGGTCGCCCGCGTCCCCGGCCAGCACCTGGGTCAGGCCCAGCACGCCGGGGTTGTGCCCGACCAGCACCACGTCCGCGTACTCCTCCGGGGTCTCCTGGAGGACGGCGATGATCTCGCCGGGGCTGGCCTCGTAGATGCGGTCCTCGTACACGGTCTTGCGGGCCCGCTTCGGCAGCTCGTGCGCCGCCAGCTTCCACGTCTCGCGGGTGCGCAGCGCGGTGGAGCAGAGCACGTACTCGGGGTTGATGCCGGAGTCGACCAGCCAGCGGCCGGCGTCCGGGGCCTGGTGACGGCCCCGGTCGGCCAGCGGCCGCTCGTGGTCGTCCACGCCGTTGGGCCAGTCGGCCTTGGCATGGCGGAGAACGATGATCCTGCGGGACGTGTCGGCGCTCATACCCAGCAAGCTTGGCAGAAAAGCCGCTCCGGGGCGCGGTGCTCCCGGATGCCGCCACTCGCAGGGGTGGCGGGTGTCATCATCCGCCGTTCGTCCGGCCTTCCGATAAACGGGGGTGGCCGGTGAACGGCGGTGCTACGCGGGGGGGGGATGGACCGGATCAGCCTATGGCGGCGGCGACGGAGGCGATGATCGCCACCAGCACCACGATGCCGGCGATCGCCAGGGCGATCTGGCCGAGCTGCTTGCGGCCGTCGGTCGGGTTGGGATCGAGAACGGGCATGTCCGGGATTCTTCCACCCCGAACACGCCCGTCGGTCACCGACCCCTCGGGGTTGGCCGTCCCTTGGTCAGGCCTTGACCTGCGCCACGGGGTGGACCGCCTCGTCCTCGATGTGCCGGGCCATCGCGGCCCGCAGGCCGAACAGCATCTGCGGCACCAGCAGCAGCGCCAGGAAGCCCAGCGGGCCGTACCACTCGCCGGTCATCTGGTAGATCCGGCCGATCAGGATCGGGCCGGGGATGGAGATCAGGTAGCCGACACCCTGGGCGAAGGCGGAGAGCTGGGCGACCCCGCCGGCGGTGCGGGCGCGCAGCCCGATCATCGTCAGCACCAGCGGGAAGGCGCAGTTGGACAGGCCCACCAGGACCGCCCAGAGCCACGACGCGCCGGCCGGGGCCAGCGCCAGCCCGGCGTACCCGGCGATGCCGCAGGCGGCCAGCACGACGACGAACAGCCGCTGGTCGCCGCGGCGGGCGGCCAGGTTGGGCAGCACGAAGGAGACCGGCACGCCGATCACCATGGTCACCGCGAGCAGCACCCCGGAGGTGCCCTTGTCGACGCCGGCGTCCTGGAAGATCTTCGGCAGCCAGCCCATCACCACGTAGGCGCCGGTGGCCTGGAGGCCGAAGAAGCAGGCCATCGCCCAGGCCGTCCGGCTGCGGGTGATCGGCAGCCTGGCGGCGGCCGCCCCGCCCGCGCGCTCGCCGCGCTCGCGCTTGGTCAGCAGCACCGGGAGCCAGAGCAGCAGGGCCAGCGCGGCGAGACCGGCCCAGACGCCCAGGCCGTAGCGCCAGTCGCCGCCGAGCGCGCTGGTCATCGGCACGGTGACGGCGGCGGCCAGCGCGGTGCCGGCCGACAGCGCCATCGAGTACAGGCCGATCATCGGACCGACCTTGTCCGGGAAGTAGCGCTTGATCACCACCGGGATCAGCACGTTGGAGACCGCCACACCGGCCAGCGCGAGCGCCGTCAGCAGCAGGAACACCGCGGTGCCGCCGGCGAAGGAGCGGGAGAGCACGCCCAGGGTGATCGCGCCCATGCCGGCGGTGATCACGGCGATCGGGCCGATCCGCCGGGCCATCGAGGGCGCGGCGAAGCCGAACAGGCCGAAGCAGAGCGACGGGACGGCGGTGAGCAGCCCGGCGAGCGTCGGGTTCATCCCGAGGTCGGCGCGGACCTGGTCGAGCAGCGGCCCGAGGCTGGTGACCACGGGGCGCAGGTTGAAGGCGGCGGCGGCGATCGCGATGGCGAACAGCCAGCCCAGGTACTTGCCGGAGGAGGGCGTGGAGGGCCGCTCGGTCTGCGGCCGGGCCTCGGTTCGTGGGGAGGCGGTGGTGTCTGCTGCGGGAGGCATGGGCACCATCATAGAATGATGGGATGAATTGGCGCACCTTCGAATTGGCATGATGTGCCGACCCGCTCCCCCACCGGACGCCGGCCCTCCCACCCGCCGGCCCCGTCCATCGAACCGTAGCCGCAAGGAGTACCCGTGGCGCTGTCCTCGCCGAGGCGCACCCCGCTGTCCGACCAGGTGATCGCGCAGCTGCGCGCCCAGATCACCTCCGGAGAGTGGCCCGTCGGCTCACGCATCCCCACCGAGGCCGCACTCGTCGAACAGCTCGGCGTCGCCCGCAACACCGTCCGCGAGGCCGTCCGCGCCCTCGCCCACAACGGGCTGCTCGACATCCGCCAGGGCTCCGGCACCTACGTGCTCGCCACCAGCGAGCTGGCCGGGGTCATGCACCGCCGCTTCGCCGACGCCGACCAGGCGCAGGTCGCCGAGCTGCGGGCCGCCCTGGAGACCTCTGCGGCCGGCCTCGCCGCGGCCCGCCGCACCGACCGCGACCTCGGCCTGCTGGACGCCGCGCTGGGCCGCCGCGAGAGCGCCTGGCACTCCGGCGACGCCGAGGACTTCATCCAGGCCGACGCCGCGTTCCACCAGGCCGTCGTCGCCGCCGCCCACAACGACGTGCTGGCCGCCGTCTACGCCGACCTCGGCGAGGTCACCCGCGCCCACCTGCGGCACGACGTCGGCCCCGAGCTGATCGCCGAGCGCTACATCGGCCACGCCACCATCCTCGACGCCATCCGGGCCGGCGACGCCCAGCGCGCCTCCGTCGAGGCCGGCCGCGCCATCGGCGCGTGCACCCCCGCCGACGCCTGAGGCGCCCCCGAACGCCCTGGAACGCCGCTGCCCGGCACCCCCCACGAGGGTGCCGGGCAGCGGTGTGCGGCGAAGCGGTCAGGCGCCGATGGCGTGCAGCCCGCCGTCGACGTGGATGATCTCGCCGGTGGTCTTCGGGAACCAGTCCGAGAGCAGCGCGACGATGCCGCGGCCGGCCGGCTCCGGGTCGGTCAGGTCCCACTTCAGCGGGGAACGGTGGTTCCAGGTGTCCGCGAGGTCGCCGAAGCCCGGGATGGACTTGGCGGCCATCGAGCCGAGCGGGCCGGCCGAGATCAGGTTGCAGCGGATGTCCCGCTCGCCCAGGTAGCGCGCCAGGTAGCGGTTGGTCGACTCCAGGGCGGCCTTGGCCGGGCCCATCCAGTCGTACTGCGGCCAGGCGAACTGCGCGTCGAAGGTGAGGCCGACGACCGAGCCGCCGTCCTGCATCAGCGGCAGCAGCGCCATGGTCAGCGACTTCAGCGAGAAGGCCGAGACGTTCATCGCGGTGGCCACGGACTCCCACGGGGTGTCCAGGAAGTTGCCGCCCAGGGCGTCCTGCGGGGCGAAGCCGATCGAGTGGACGATGCCGTCCAGGGTCGGCAGGTGCTCGCGGACCGTGTCGGCGATGCCCGCCAGCTCCTCCTCGCTGGAGACGTCCAGCGGCAGCACGGTGACCGGCTTCGGCAGCTTCTTGGCGATCCGCTCGGTCAGGCTCGGGCGCGGGAACGCGGTGAGGATGATCTCCGCACCCTGCTCCTGGGCCAGCTTGGCGGCGTGGAAGGCGATGGAGGACTCCATCAGCACACCCGTGATCAGGATGCGCTTGCCCTCAAGGATTCCAGTCATGCTCAGTGACCCATGCCCAATCCGCCGTCGACGGGAATGACGGCTCCGGTGATGTACGCGGCCTCGTCCGAACCGAGGAACCGCACGGTGGACGCGACCTCGGCGGGCGACGCGTAGCGGCCCAGCGGCACGCCCGAGACGATCTCCGCGCGGCGCTCGTCGCTGAGCACAGCGGTCATGTCGGTGTCGACGAAGCCGGGGGCGACCACGTTGACGGTGATGTTGCGCGGGCCCAGCTCACGCGCCAGCGACCGGGCGAAGCCGACCAGGCCCGCCTTGGACGCGGCGTAGTTCGACTGGCCCGGCGAACCGGACAGGCCCACCACGGACGAGATCAGCACGACGCGGCCCTTGCGGGCCCGCATCATCAGCTTCGAGGCGCGCTTGACCACCCGGAAGGCGCCGGTCAGGTTGGTGTCCAGGACGGAGGTGAAGTCCTCCTCGGACATGCGCAGCAGCAGGGTGTCGTTGGTGATGCCCGCGTTGGCGACCAGCACCTGGACCGCGCCGTGCTTCTCCTCGATCTCGGTGAAGGCGGCGTCGACCTGCGCGGCGTCCGTGATGTCGCAGCGCACCGCGAGGACGTCGTACTTCTCCAGGGCCTCGGGCACCTCGCCCGAGCGGCTGGTGATGGCGACCTTGTCACCCGCCTCGGCGAAGGCCTGGGCGATCGCGAGGCCGATGCCCCGGTTTCCTCCGGTGACGAGAACCGAGCGGCTCAACGATCCACCTCTCTCCGTGTGTGCGGACGTACGTCGGAACGCGTACGCAGTGTGACGCTATCGGGCGGTCGGCGGTGTCGGCGCATCGGGCTCCCACAGCGCCGCACCGGAGGAACTGTCGCAATCCGACAATCCGTACCCGCAGCGCCCCGCACCTGCTCAGCCGCCCTGGCCGAACCACCGCCGGAGCCGAGCCGACGCCGCCGTACGGGAACAACACGGCCCCGCGCACCCGTTGCCCCCGTGGTGCGGGCCGACCCGGGACCGGCCGTACCGATCCCCGAAGGGTCCCGCGAGGAACGAAGGCAGGGCGCATGACCAAGGCACGGCCCAGGAGCACCCACCGAAACGGACGGCTGCTGGCCCTGACCGCCCTCGCGGCCGGCCTGGGAGCGGCCGCCTGGTCGCTGCGCGACCTGCCGGCGGCGTTCGGCCGACGGCCGGACGGCGAGCACGAGGAGCGGGTGCGCGACTCGCCGCAGTACCGCGACGGCGTCTTCCACAACGCCCCCTCCACCCTGGCCCGGGCCACCACCGCCCCGGACATCGACCGCGGCACCATCCGCCGGATGCTGTTCGACCGCGAGGGCCGCGTCCCCGCCCACCCCGTGCCGACCGTCCGCCCCGCCGGCGGCCCCGGCCCGGCCGCCGAGGGCGTGGCGATCACCTGGTACGGGCACGCCTCCGCGCTGGTGGAGATCGAGGGCTCCCGGGTGCTGCTCGACCCGATCTGGAGCGAGCGCTGCTCCCCCGCCGCGCACGTCGGCCCCAAGCGGCTGCACCCGGTGCCGGTGGAACTGGAGGAGCTGCCGCAGGTCGACGCCGTGCTGATCTCGCACGACCACTACGACCACCTGGACATGGCGACGGTCAAGCGCCTGGTGCGCAGCCAGTCCGCGCCGTTCGCGGTGCCGCTGGGCATCGGCGGCCACCTGCGCCGCTGGGGCGTCCCGGAGCACCGCATCATCGAACTGGACTGGGACGAGACCTGCACCCTCGGCGACCTGGTGCTCACCCTCACCTCGGCGCACCACTTCTCCGGCCGCGGCCTGACCCGCAACACCACCCTGTGGGGCTCCTGGGTGATCGCCGGCCCCGACCGCAAGGTCTTCTACACCGGTGACTCCGGCTACTTCGAGGGCTACGCCCGGATCGGCGACCGCCACGGCCCCTTCGACGCCGCGCTGGTGCAGATCGGCGCCTACGACGCCGCCTGGGCCGACATCCACATGACCCCCGAGGACGCCGTGCGCGCCCACCGCGACCTCCAGGCGGGCCTGCTGGTGCCGGTGCACTGGTGCACCTTCAACCTGGGCCTGCACCCGTGGGCCGAGCCGATCGAGCGACTGCTGGTCGAGGCCAAGGCGCAGGCCGTCCCGCTGGCCGTGCCGCGCCCCGGCGAGCGGGTCGACGTGGACAACCCGCCGGAGCTGGACGGCTGGTGGGAGATCGTCGGCTGACCGACCGGCCACCACGGCGGCGCACCGGCCGAAATGCGCTGGCCGAAACCCCCTGGACCGGCCATGATGCGGTGCGGGCGCCCCTGTGCGGCGCCGCACCGCCACCCTCCGCGACCAGGGAGCACGATTGCCTCCGATCCCTCCGGCCGACAGCGTCGGCGCCCCGCACGGGCGCGCCGTCGACCCGCTGTTCCTCGCCTTCCCGCTGCGCACCCTCGCCGACGCCGCCCTCACCCGGGCGCGCGAACTCGGCGCCGCCCACGCCGACTTCCGTCTGGAGCGGGTCCGCAGCGCCTCCTGGCGGCTGCGCGACGCCCGCCCGGCCGGCACCTCCGACAGCGTGCAACTCGGCTTCGCCGTCCGGGTGCTGCTGGACGGCGCCTGGGGCTTCGCCGCCGGGGTGGACCTCACCACCGACGCGGCGGCGCGGGTCGCCGAGCAGGCCGTCGCGGTGGCCCGCCTGTCCGGCGGGATCAGCCGGGCCGCCGGCTCCGCCGAGCGGGTCGAGCTGGCCGACGAGCCGGTGTACCGGGACGTCACCTGGGTCTCCTCGTACGAGGTGAACCCCTTCGAGGTGCCGGACGCGGAGAAGACCGCGCTGCTCGCCGAGTGGAGTTCGCGGCTGCTGGCCGCCGAGGGCGTCTCGCACGTCCAGGCGAGCCTGCTGACCGTCCAGGAGAACAAGTTCTACGCGGACACCGCGGGCACCGTCACCACCCAGCAGCGGATCCGGCTGCACCCCACGCTGGAGGCCACCTCGGTGGACGAGCGCACCGGGGCCTTCGACTCGATGCGCACGCTGGCCCCGCCGGTCGGGCGCGGCTTCGAGTACCTCACGGGGGTCCGGGGGCCGTCCCCCGACGGCCGGGGCCTGCCCGCAACGGGCTGGGACTGGGACGCCGAACTCGCCGAACTGCCCACCCTGCTGGCCGAGAAGATGAAGGCGCCGAGCGTCCGGGCCGGCCGCTACGACCTGGTCATCGACCCGTCCAACCTCTGGCTGACCATCCACGAGTCGATCGGCCACGCCACCGAGCTGGACCGCGCCCTCGGCTACGAGGCCGCCTACGCCGGCACCTCCTTCGCCACCTTCGACCAGCTCGGCTCGCTCAGGTACGGCTCCGAGCTGATGCACGTCACCGGCGACCGCACCGCCGAGCACGGCCTGTCCACGATCGGCTACGACGACGAGGGCGTCGCCACCCAGTCCTGGGACCTGGTCAAGGACGGCACCCTGGTCGGGTACCAACTCGACCGCGGCATGGCCGAGCTGAAGGGCTTCGAGCGTTCCAACGGCTGTGCCTTCGCGGACTCCCCGGCGCACGTGCCGGTGCAGCGGATGGCCAACGTCTCGCTCCAGCCCGCCGCCGACGGCCCGGACACCGAGGGCCTGTTCGCCGGGGTGGAGAACGGCCTGTACATCGTCGGCGACCGCTCCTGGTCGATCGACATGCAGCGCTACAACTTCCAGTTCACCGGCCAGCGCGCCTACGCCATCAGGAACGGCGAACTCGCCGGCCAGGTCAAGGACTTCGCCTACCAGGCGACCACCACCGACTTCTGGGGCTCGATGACGGCGGTCGGCGGCCCGCAGACCTACGTCCTCGGCGGCGCCTTCAACTGCGGCAAGGCGCAGCCCGGCCAGATCGCGGCGGTCAGCCACGGCTGCCCGTCGGCGCTGTTCCGCAACGTCAACGTGCTCAACACCCAGCAGGAGGCGGGTCACTGATGACCGCGATGCAGCCCCACGAACTGGTCGAGCTGGCACTCGGCCTCGCCCGCGCCGACGGCTGCGTGGTGATCGCCGACGAGGAGTCCACCGCCAACCTGCGCTGGGCCGGCAACTCGCTGACCACCAACGGCGTCACCCGCGGCCGCCGCCTCACCGTGATCGCCACCGTGGCCGGGGCCGACGGCACCGCCTCCGGCGTGGTCTCCCGCGAGGCCGTCACCCCGGACGAGGTGGAGGGCCTGGTCCGCGCCGCCGAGGAGGCCGCCCGCGCGGCCGGCCCGGCCGAGGACGCCCAGCCGCTGGTGGCCGACCGGCCGTCCTCCCCGGACTTCACCCGGCCGCCCGCCGAGACCTCGATCGCGGTGTTCGACGCCTTCGGCCCGGCCCTCGGCGAGGCCTTCGCCCGGGCCGCCGCGCAGGGCGAACTGCTGTACGGCTTCGCCCGGCACGAGGTGGTCAGCAGCTACCTGGGCACCTCCACCGGCCTGCGGCTGCGCCACGACCAGCCGACCGGCATGGTCGAGATCAACGCCAAGACCGCCGACCTGTCCGGCTCCGCCTGGGCCGGCGCCGCCACCCGGGACTTCTCCGACGTGGACGTCACCGCCCTGCACACCGAGCTGACCAAGCGCCTCGGCTGGGGCGCCCGCAAGGTGGACCTGCCCGCCGGCCGGTACGAGACGCTGCTGCCGCCCTCGGCCGTCGCCGACCTGATGCTCTGCCTCGCCTGGTCCGCCGTCGGCCGCGACGCCCACGAGGGCCGCACCGTCTTCTCCAAGCCCGGCGGCGGCACCCGGATCGGCGACAAGCTCGCCGGGCTGCCGCTCACGCTGCGCACGGACCCGGCCGAACCCGGCCTGGAGTCGGCGCCGTTCGTCCTCGCGCACTCGACCGGCGGGGACATCTCGGTCTTCGACAACGGCCTGCCGATCGACGCCACCGAGTGGATCCGCGAGGGCGTGCTGACCGACCTGGTCACCAGCCGCCACTCCGCCGGGCTCACCGGCCTGCCGCTGCGCCCGTTCGGCGACAACCTGGTGCTGGAGACGGCCGACCAGGACAGCGCGCCGACCTTGGACGAGATGATCGCCCGCACCGAGCGCGGCCTGCTGCTCACCTGCCTCTGGTACATCCGCGAGGTGGACCCGGCGACGATGCTGCTCACCGGCCTGACCCGGGACGGCGTCTACCTGGTCGAGAACGGCGAAGTCGTCGGCGCGGTCAACAACTTCCGGTTCAACGAGTCCCCGGTGGACCTGCTGGACCGGATCACCGAGGCGGGCCGCACCGAGCGCTGCCTGCCCCGCGAGTGGAGCGACTACTTCACCCGCACCGCGATGCCACCCGTGCGTGTCGCGGACTTCAACATGAGTTCGGTCAGCCAGGCCTCATAGCCACTGACCAACGGGGGGATACGAGAGACATGATGGACGAGAAGCGGCTGGTCAAGACGAGCAAGATGCTGTCGCGCATCCTGCGGCACGAGCCGGAGCGGGTGGGCGTCACGCTGGACGAGTCCGGCTGGATCCGGATCGACGTGCTCCTCACCGCCCTCGCGGCCAAGGGCAACCGGCTGACCAGGGCCGATCTGGACCACGTGGTGGCGACCAACAACAAGCGCCGCTTCGGCTACTCCGCGGACGGTCTCTCGATCCGCGCCAACCAGGGCCACACGGTGGCGGTCGACCTCGGCCTGGCCGCCACCGTGCCGCCACCGGTGCTCTACCACGGCACCGCCGACCGCCACCTGGCGTCGATCTTCCGGGAGGGCCTGCGCCCGATGGCCAGGCAGGACGTCCACCTGTCCGCGGACACCGAGACCGCGGTGCGGGTCGGCGCCCGGCACGGCCGCCCGGTGGTGCTCACCGTGAACGCGGCCGCGATGGCGGCGGCCGGCCACGAGTTCCGGATCAGCGACAACGGCGTCTGGCTCACCGACGCCGTCCCGCCGCAGTTCCTCTCCCGGCGGTCGTGAGGCCCCTCGCCCCGCCGTTCCGACTACCCGTTCCGATCGGCCGTCCCGATCGGCCGGACAGTCCCCTCGCACACCCGACCGGGTGGGTCCGCCCCACCCGGTCTCGTCGTCCCCGCTGCCCAGGCGTACCGTGAGGAGGCCGCGCGGCGAGTCGCGCGGGAGCGTGGACGAGGGCGGTAGGACATGGGCAAGAGCGCCGACGGTGGGCAGGTCCACCGGATCACGGGAGCGCGGAGCAGCCTCACCGAGGACGTCCGCGGGCGGCAGCGCCGCTACGTGGTCTCGATGCTGCTCCGGACGGTCTGCGTGCTGCTCGCCGTGGTGCTGTGGGACGTCCAGCGGTGGCTGGCGTTCGCGGCGCTGGCCGGCGCCGTACTGCTGCCGTACTTCGCCGTCCTGATCGCCAACGCGGGCCGGGAGCGGGCGCCGGGGCTGCCGAGCACCTTCGACATCCCGCTGGACACCCCGCTGATGCTCGGTCCCGGTGGGACGGGTGGGAGGGGTGGGGCGGACGGGCCCCCCGGTACAGGAGGGGCAAAGCCCGCTGCCACCGATCCTTCACAGGGCCCGAACTGACCGTCCGTTTCGAGACGTTTCGAGAAAATCCGGCTCGAAGAAAGCTCAGAAGAAGCTCAGATTAATCATGCAAGACCTCCCCATCCGAGGCCCCTGGCGTGACATACTGCGTACGCGCTCCGCATCCCCCGTCGGAGCGACGGACCGACGCCGGGCGGCTCCCCCCGTGGCTGCCCGGCGTCGCCATGCCCGGATCCGGGCGGGCTCCCTCCGGGCCGCGCGGAGCGCGTGAAACACTGGCGGTGCAGACCACCCGCCTAGCGCTGAGGACGGCCCGATGGACACCCCGCAGACGCCGATCTGCTCCGCCAAGGGCTGCCGGGCGGACGCCCGTTGGGTGCTGGTGTGGAACAACCCCAAGCTGCACACCCCGGACCGCCGCAAGACCTGGCTCGCCTGCGACGAGCACCGCGAGCACCTGTCCCAGTTCCTCGGCGTGCGCGGCTTCCTCAAGGAGGTCGTCGCCTTCGCCGACTGGACCCCGGAGACGTCCTAGCCGTCCGGGTCGTCCGAGTCGGCCGAGTCGCCCTGACCTCGCGGGACCCGCTAGCCGCCGATCGCCGACATCGGCCGCTCGGGCTGGTGGAACTCCGGGTCGTCGATCCCGGCCCCGGCCTTCTTGCCCCACATCGCCGCCCGCCACAGCGCGCCCAGCTCGGCGTCGTCCGCGCCCGAGCGCAGGGCGGTGCGCAGGTCGGTCTCCCCGGTCGCGAACAGGCAGTTGCGCACCTGCCCGTCGGCGGTCAGCCGGGTCCGGTCGCAGGCCCGGCAGAACGGGCGGGTGACGGAGGCGATCACGCCGACCCGGGCCGGGCCGCCGTCCACCAGCCAGCGTTCGGCGGGCGCCGCGCCCCGGCGGGCGGACGGCTCCGGGGTGAGCGTGAACCGCGCACCGAGCAGGTCGAGGATCTCCTCGGCGGTGACCATCGCGGAGCGGTCCCAGCCGTGCTGGGCGTCCAGCGGCATCTGCTCGATGAAGCGCAGCTCGTAGCCGTGCTCCAGGCACCAGGCCAGCAGGTCGGGAGCCTCGTGGCCGTTGACCCCGCGCATCAGCACCGCGTTCAGCTTGACCGGCGTCAGTCCGGCGGCCTCGGCGGCGGCCAGCCCGGCCAGCACGTCCTGGTGGCGGTGGCGGCGGGTGAGGGTGTGGAACACCTCGGGGTCGAGGGTGTCCAGCGAGACGTTGACCCGGTCGAGCCCGGCCTCGCGCAGCGCCGTCGCGGTACGGGCCAGCCCGATGCCGTTGGTGGTGAGGGACAGCTCGGGGCGCGGCTCCAGCTCCGAGCAGGCGGCGACGATGGCGACCAGGCCGGGGCGCAGCAGCGGCTCGCCGCCGGTGAAGCGGACCTCCCGGACGCCCAGGTCGCGCACCGCGAGGGTGACCAGCCGAACGATCTCCTCGTCGGTCAGCAGCTCGGGCTTGGCCAGCCAGCGCAGGCCCTCTTCCGGCATGCAGTAGGTGCAACGGAGGTTGCACCGGTCGGTCAGAGATACCCGCAGGTCGACGGCCTGGCGTCCGAAGGTGTCGAGCAGCACGTGCGTCCCTTCCCGAGAATGCGGCCGGCCCGGCCACCGTCAAGGCGGGCCGGGCCAGCATAGTCATCGCCGGTCGGTGAGTGGGCGCCCGGTCAGTGGGCGCCCAGCCCGGTCAGCGCCCGGACCTCCAGTTCAGCGTACTTCGCCGGGTCGGGTCGGTCCTTGGAGAGCAGGGTGGCGATCCACCCGGCCAGGAAGCCGATCGGGATGGAGACCAGGCCCGGGTTCTCCAGCGGGAACCAATGGAAGTCGGTGTCCGGGAACAGCGAGGTCTTCGCGCCGGAGACCACCGGGGAGAAGACCACCAGCACGACCGAGCTGATCAGGCCGGCGTAGACCGAGCTGACCGCGCCGGAGGTGGTGAAGCGCTTCCAGAACAGCGAGTAGAGCAGGGTGGGCAGGTTCGCCGAGGCGGCCACCGCGAAGGCCAGGGCGACCAGGGCGGCGGTGTTGAGCTTGCCCGCGAAGAGGCTGAGCACGATGGCCACCGCGCCGATCGCGACGGCGGCCCACTTCGCCGAGAGCACCTCCTGCTTCTCGGTGGCCTTGCCGCGCCGGATCACGTTGGCGTACAGGTCGTGTGCGAAGGAGGCGGAGGACGCCAGGGTGAGTCCGGCGACCACGGCCAGGATGGTGGCGAAGGCGACGGCGGAGATCACCGCGAGCAGGATCGCGCCGCCGGTGGTGCCGGAGCCTCCGCCGAGCACCTCGGCCAGCTGCGGGGCCGCCGTGTTGCCGGAGGCGTTGGCCGCCTTGATCGCCTTGGGGCCGACCAGCGCCGCCGCGCCGAAGCCGAGCGCCAGGGTCATCAGGTAGAAGACGCCGATGATGCCGATCGCCCAGAGCACCGACTTCCGGGCCGCCTTGGCGGTGGGCACGGTGTAGAAGCGGACCAGGATGTGCGGCAGGCCGGCGGTGCCGAGCACCAGCGCGATCCCGAGGCTGATGAAGTCGAGTTTGCTGGTGTCGCTGGCCCCGTACTTCAGCCCCGGTTCGAGGAAGGCCGCGCCCTTGCCGCTCGCACTGGCGGCGGCGCCGAGCAGTTCCGAGGGGTTGAAGTGGTACTTGGCGAGCACCAGGACGGTCATCAGCGCGGTGCCGGCGATCAGCAGCACGGCCTTGACGATCTGCACCCAGGTGGTGCCCTTCATGCCCCCTATCACCACGTAGACGACCATCAGCGCGCCGACCGCGACGATGGTCCAGCGCTTGGCGGCGTCCCCGTTGACCCCCAGTAGCAGGGCGACCAGCGTCCCGGCGCCGACCATCTGGGCGAGCAGGTAGAAGATCGACACCACGATGGTGGAGACGCCCGCCGCGGTGCGCACCGGGCGCTGGCGCATCCGGAACGCGAGGACGTCCGCCATGGTGAAGCGGCCGGAGTTGCGCAGCGGTTCGGCGATCAGCAGCAGCGCGACCAGCCAGGCGACCAGGAAGCCGATCGAGTAGAGGAAGCCGTCGTAGCCGGAGAGCGCGATGGCGCCGGCGATGCCGAGGAAGGACGCGGCGGACATGTAGTCGCCGGAGATGGCCAGGCCGTTCTGGAATCCGGTGAAGCCGCGGCCACCGGCGTAGAAGTCGGCCGCGTCCTTGGTCTGCCGCCCGGCCCAGACGGTGATCGCGAGGGTGGCCAGCACGAACAGCCCGAAGAGGGTCATCGTGATGCCGCGGTGCTCCGTGGCGGAGCTGGCGAGCAGGCTCATTCGGCGGACTCCCGGGGAGCGTGGACGACGGCGCCGTGGGCCTCGCGGATCGCGGCGGCGGTCGGGTCGATCCGCCGGTCGGCGTAGCGGGCGTACCAGGCGGCGATGGCGAAGGTGGTGACGAACTGCAGCAGCCCCAGCACCAGGGCCACGTTGATGTGCCCGACGACCTTGGCACCCATCAGGCCGGGCGCGTAGCAGGAGAGCAGCACGTAGAGCAGGTACCAGAGCACGAAGCCGATGGTGACCGGGAAGGCGAAGCTCCGGAACGAGCGCCTCAGGGTACGGAACTCCTCGCTCTCATCGATGAGTTGGACTTCCGTAGGGGTAGTGGTGATCGGCGGCGAATCCACTCTGTCTCTCCTCACTCCTTCGGCGTAGCGGTCGCACACGGGGAACGATCGGACGTGAGGGGCGTCACAATCCGTGTGCGCGCCGCGCAATGCTAGGAGCGTCGCGCCCGCCCCGAAAGGGGTTGACCGCGATCAGCCAGTCGTTCACCCTCTCGCACTATCCAATTGGCCGAAAACCACCACTCACGCCACTTCACAACACCGCCGCCACATGCCGAAGGGGCGGCACCGTCCAGCAGTACCGCCCCTTCTGACGCATCGTCAGAAGGCGATCCGGACCTTCAGCGCCGAGCGGTCGTCCATTGCCCGGTAGCCGTCCGGGACACCGTCCAGGCCCACCGTGCGGTCGAACACCAGACCGGGCTCGATGGCCCCGGAGAGGACGTCCGGCAGCAGGTCGGGGATGTAGGCACGGGCCGGGGCGACGCCGCCATTGAGCGAAACGTTTCGGCCGAACATCTGACCGATGTCGACGCCCGCACTGCCGCCGTGCGGAACGCCGACGTAGCCCACCGCGCCGCCGTCCCGGGCGATCGAGACGGCCGTGCGCATCGACTCCTCGGTCCCGACGGCCTCCAGGACAGCGTGCGCGCCCTGGCCGCCGGTCAGCTCCTTGACCGCCTCGATCGCGGCCTCGCCGCGCTCGGCCACCACGTCGGTCGCGCCGAAGCGCCGGGCCAGGTCGGTGCGGGCGGTGTGCCGGCCCAGCGCGATGATGCGGTCCGCGCCCAGCCGGTGCGCCGCCAGCACGCCGCACAGGCCCACCGCGCCGTCGCCGACCACGGCGACCGTCACGCCCGGGCGCACCCGGGCCGACACGGCGGCATGGTGCCCGGTGGCCATCACGTCGGACAGCGCCAGCAGCCCCGGCAGCAGCTTCTCGTCGCCCGCGGCCTCCTTCGGCAGCTTCACCAGCGTGCCGTCCGCGAACGGCACCCGCACCGCCTCGCCCTGGCCGCCGTCGGAGCCGACCTGGCCCCAGAACCCGCCGTGCGGGCAGGAGGTCTGCAGGCCCTCCCGGCAGAAGTCGCAGCTGCCGTCCGACCAGACGAACGGCGCCACCACCAGGTCGCCCGGCGCGAAGCCGCGCACCTCGGCGCCCGCCTCCTCGACCACGCCCAGGAACTCGTGCCCGATCCGCTGCCCGGCCACCCGCTGGGCCACCCCGCGGTACGCCCACAGGTCGCTGCCGCAGATGCAGGCGTTCACCACCCGCACCACGACGTCCGTCGGGTGCTGGATCACCGGGTCCGGGACCTCTTCGATCCGGATGTCATTGGGGCCGTGGATCACGGTGGCGCGCATGGGAGTTCGTCCTTACGGAGTCGGCCGTCGGGGGGTGTCGACAGCCGGTGGATGGCGTCGACCGGATAGGCGACGCCTATGCGGAATACTCTATTCCGGTCGCTCGGCCGGAACATTTCGACCGGACACGGGCCCGGCGGCGCTTATCCTGTTGGACCATGCAACCGATCCAGCCCGAGACGTACGGCGCGCCGCGGACCGTCCCGGTCCCCGCCCAGCGCACCGCCGCCCCCGCCGAGGGCTTCGCGGTGGTCGACGTCGAGACCACCGGCCTCGGCCGCTCGGACCGCGTCATCTCGGCGGGCGTCTACCAGCTGGACCCGGACGGCGAGGTCACCGACCACTGGTACACCCTGGTCAACCCCCAGCGGGACCCGGGGCCGGTCTGGATCCACGGCCTCACGGCGGAGCTGCTCTCGGGCGCCCCGACCTTCCCGCAGATCGCCGACGAGTTCGCCGACCGGCTGAACGGCCGGGTCCTGGTCGCCCACAACGCGCTCTTCGACTGGAACATGATCTCGCGCGAGTTCTCCCGGGCCGGCCTGCGCGCCCCGGTCGAGCAGCGGATCTGCACCATGGTGCTCTCCCGCGACCTACGGCTGCCGCTGCCCAACGGCAAGCTGTCCTCGCTCGCCGCCCACTTCGGCGTCCGCCAGCAGCACGCGCACAACGCCCTGGACGACGCCCGGGTGCTCGCCGAGGCGTTCCGCCCCAGCCTGCACCTGGCGCGCCAGGGCGGCGTCCCGCTGCCGGTGCAGGCCTGCGTGGCGGTCACCGACCTCGGCGAGGACGAGCCCGCCACGCCCGGCCGCGCCTCCTGGACCGGCGCCGCCTACCGCCAGGCCAAGAAGCGCCCGCCCTGCCCGTACCCCAACCCCGGACGCTGGGAGGACGGCAAGCCGCTGGTGCAGGGCATGCGGGTGGCCTTCACCGGCGACACCGCCACCGACCGGGAGCTGCTGGAGGACCGCGCCGCCGAGGCCGGCCTGCACATCGCCACCTCGGTGAGCCGGCTCACCAGCCTGCTGGTCACCAACGAGCCGAACAGCTGGAGCGGCAAGGCCCGCCGGGCCCGCGAGGTCGGCACGCCGGTGGTCGGCGAGGACGCCTTCCTCCAACTGCTCCGCGAAGTCGCGCCGCACCCCGGTGCGTGAGCCGGATGTGAGGTCGGCGTACCGTGCCCATGTGTACCGTTTTCTGCTGACCCGCCAGTGGCTGATCACCATGCTGATCGCGCTGCTGCTGATCCCCGCGACGATCGAGCTGGGCTTCTGGCAGCTGCACCGCCACGAGGCGCGGGTGGCCCGGAACGACCTGATCGGCAAGGCCCTCACCGTCGCCCCGGTGCCGTTCGACACGGTGTCGTCGACCCCCGGCTTCACGGTGCCCAAGGACCTCATCTGGCATCCGGTGACGGCCACCGGGCAGTACGACACGGCGCACGAGTTCGTCGTCCGCAAGCGGACCGACTCCAGCGGGGACACGATCGGCTACTTCGTCATCACCCCGCTCAAGCTCTCCGACGGCAGGGGCAGCATCCTGGTCAACCGCGGCTGGGTGGCCGGCGACGGCGGCGCCACCGCCTACCCGACGGTCCCGGCCGCCCCGACCGGCGAGGTCTCCCTCACCGGTCGGATGCGCGCCGACGAGACCACGGGCAGCAGCGGTATCAAGGACCGCGCCGGCCTGCCCGACCGGCAGTTCAACCTGATCAACACCGAGCAGCAGGCCAAGGAGACCGGCGTCACCACCGTGCTCGGCGGCTACCTGGAGCTCACCGCCACCAACCCGGCCCCCGCCGACCAGCCCGAGCTGATCCCCGAACCCAACCACTCCGACATCGGCCCGCACATGGCGTACGCGATCCAGTGGTGGCTGTTCACCGCGATGATCCCGGTCGGGGTCGGGGTGCTGGCCCGCCGCGAGGCCAAGGACCGGGCCAAGCAGGCCGCCGAGGCCGAGGTGCCGGTCGAGGCCGTACCGGCGGCCTGAGGCCCCGGCCCGGAAGGACGGCCCCGCAAACGCCCCGGAGAACCGCCTACAGCACGTCCTCCAGCTCGCGCAGCAGCCGCGCCTTGGCCCGGGCTCCGACCACCGAGCGCACCGGCTCGCCGCCGCGGAACACCATCAGCGTCGGCATCGACAGCACCCCGTACGCGGCCTGGGTGCGCGGATTGCGGTCCACGTCCACGCTGACCACCCGCAGCCGGTGCGCCTCCTCGCGGGCGACGTCCGCCAGCACCGGCGCCATCATCCGGCACGGCGGGCACCAGTCCGCCGTGAAGTCCACCAGCACCGGACCTTCGGCCGCCAGCACCTCCGCGGCGAACGTGTCGTCCGTCACCGCGGGCACCCCTGGGATCTGCACCATCGTCTACTCCTTCGCCCATTCGTTCGCCAGTTCACAGCGCGGCGGCTGTCCGGAGGGCTCGGCCGCCAGCCCGTCCCGGGCCCGTACCGCCCGGTCGAACTGCCCGGCCACCCGGGCCCGGACGTCCTGGAGCCGGGCGATGCACTCGTCCAGTTCGGCGAGCTTGCGCCGGTACACCTCCAGCGAGGCCGGGCAGGAGTCGCCCTCGGGGTGGCCCGCCTGGAGGCACTCCACGAACGGGCGGGTCTCCTCCAGGCCGAACCCGAAGTCCTGCAGCGTCCGGATCTGCCGCAGCAGCCGCAGGTCCTCCTCGTCGTACGCCCGGTAGCCGTTGCCCGCCCGGCGGGCCGGCAGCAGGCCGAGCTGCTCGTAGTACCGCAGCGCCCGGGTGGTCGTCCCCGCCCGCTCCGCCAGCTCCCCGATCCGCATCCCCGCACCCGCTCTCCCGGCCCGCCTCCGCACGCCGCCGGGACCGACGGTAGACCTTGACCCGGACGTCAACGCCAGCCCGCCCCCGGCCCCACCTCACCCCTGCTCCCTCCACCGCCCCCGGCGCCACGCCACCCCGCCACCCGCCCCCAGCCCTCCCCCTCGCGCCCGCCACCCGGCAGGATGGCCCCATGGATCTTGGACTGAAGGACAAGGTGTACGTGGCCACCGGCGCCACCCGGGGCCTCGGCTTCGCCGCCGCCCGGGAGCTGGCCGCCGACGGAGCCCGGGTGCTGGTCAGCGGGCGCGGCAAGGAGTCCGTGGCCGCCGCCGTCGCCGAGCTGGACGCCATCGGCGGCGCCGGGACGGCCCACGGCCTGGCCGCCGACAACGCCGACCCGGCGACCGCCGAACGGCTGATCGCCGAGGCGACCGGGCGCTTCGGCCGGCTCGACGGCGTGCTGATCAGCGTCGGCGGCCCCCAGGCCGGCCCGGTGGCCACCGCCCCCGAGGAGGCCTGGCGCGACGCGTTCGAGTCGGTCTTCCTCGGCGCGCTGCGGCTCGCCCGCGCCGCCGCCGCAGCCCTCGGCGAGGGCGGCGTGATCGGCTTCGTGCTCTCCGGCTCGGTGCGCCAGCCGATCCCCGGCCTGGGCATCTCCAACGGCCTGCGCCCGGGGCTGGCGATGGCCGCCAAGTCCCTCGCCGACGAACTCGGCCCGCGCGGCATCCGGGTGGTGGGCCTGCTCCCGGCCCGGATCGACACCGACCGGGTGCGCGAGCTGGACTCCCTGGGCGGCGACCCGGACGGCGCCCGCGCCCAGGCCGCCGCGACCATCCCGCTCGGCCGCTACGGCACCCCCGAGGAGTTCGGCAAGGTCGCGGCCTTCCTGCTCTCCCCCGCCGCCTCCTACCTGACCGGTGTGATGATCCCCGTCGACGGCGGCGCCCTGCGCCCCCTCTAGAACGCACACGGGGGCGGGCGTCCGACTCCGCCCGCCCCCGGTTCACTCCACCCGCGGGGGCCTGCGCCGCCCTCGGCGCCGTCGCGACTCGGGCCGGGCGGCCTGGAGGACCCGGATCCGCAGGTCGGCGGGGAGTTCCGGGAGGCCCAGGCTGGTCCGGGCGTCGGTTCGCGGGCCGGTGTCGAAGTGCTCCACCAGGGCCGCCGGATCGCCACCGGGGGTGAGCCGGACAGCGCCCCGCAACCGCGGGTGCCCAGGTGCGCGCACCAGGCGTACGCCCGCGCGCTCGACTTCGGGGAGCGTGGCCGTCCCGTTCTCCAGCGCCTCTTCCAGCGCCCGGGTGCGGACCCGCAGCCGGAGTCCGGTGGCACCTGGCGTCGGCACGACGAGGCCGGCCGGGCCGCTGCGCCGCAACTGCGCCACCAGCCACCAGGCGGTGCCCGCGATCACCACGGCCAGCCCGCCGATGACGGTGGGCCACCACCAGGTCGAATCCGCCCAGCGGGTGCGCGAGCGGGCACTGAGCACCGGCTGGTCCGGGGAGGTGAGCGGCCACCAGCCCGGCGGGTCGGCGCCGAGCCGGCGGTACAGGTCGAGCCCGCCGGCCAGCACCAGCACGCCGACGGCCAGCAGCACCGCCCCGACCACCCCCAGCAGCAGCCGGTTGACACCCGTCCGCCTCATCCCGCCGCCCCCACCCCGGGCCCCGCCCGCACGTCGAGGCGCAGCGGCCGGGCCAGCGTCACCCGCGCCAGCTCGTCCCGCAGTTGGCACTGGACCGACACCGGGTCCGCCGCCCCAATGAGGGTGACCCGGACGCGCCGGCGGCTGATCCGGATCCGCAGCTCGTCGATGCCCTGGAGTCCGGCGGCGCGGTCGGCGAGCAGGTGCCCGATGCCGGCCCGGTCGATGGCGGCGCCGGTGTCGCCGTGCGGGCGCAGCGGGAGCCAGCGGCCGAGACCGGGGGCGAGGGCCAGCCAGAGCAGCACCCCGCCGAGGAGGACGGCGGTGCCGGCACCCACCAGCACCCACAGGTCGTCGAGGTGACGGGTGGCCAGTTCGTCGGCGATCCGGGCGCGCCACCGGCGGGTCGGGTACCCGGCGCGGACGGCGACCACGTCGTACAGCAGCGCGCCCGCGAGCACCAGCAGCACGGTGGCGACGAGCGCCGCGACGACGGCCCGCGGCGCCCGCGGCCGCCGCACCTTCTCCGGCGGGGGCCCGTCCCCGACCGCCGTCGCCTCCTCGCCGGGCACCGGTTCGACCCCCGTACTCATGACACTCCCCCGGTCACCAGCCGCTCCACGACGACGACCACCTCGGACACCCTGGTCCCGGTGAACCCGGCGACCTGCGCGGCGACGCGTTCGCGGACGGCCCGGGCGAGCGCCGCGAGGTCGGCGGGGAAGGGCAGTGCGACGGCGACCCGGACGGTCACGGTGCTGCCGGGCACGGCCACCGAGACAGTGGGCGGTGCGCCCTTGGCGGTGCGGCCGGTCCAGGCGTCGGCGAGGGCCTCGCGGGCGGCCCGGGCGGCGATGCGGGCGTAGACGCGGTCGGCGATCCGGAGTCGGCCCCGGGCCGCGGGTTCGCGGCGGGCACTGGTGGTGGGAGCCGCCATCAACGGCGCCGGTCGCGGCCGCGGAGCAGGTCGCCGAGGTCGCCCAGCTCGATGTCGCCCTCCAGCAGGCGGCCGGCCACGAAGCCGACCAGCCCGAGCGCGGCGACCAGCAGGAACGCCGCGAAACCGCCGAAGTACCCGGCGAAGCCGAGGGCCATGCCCACCACCAGGCCGACGATGGCCAGGTTCATCCGCTACTCCTCGTCCTCGCTGCCGCCCGCCGCCGGGCGCTTCGTGGGCTCGCTACTTGAGTTTGGGCCGCTGCCCCGCGACGACCGTCTCCTCTTCCTCCTCCTCGACGTCCGGCTCGTCGGGGAGATGGACGTCGTTGACCGCGATGTTGACCTCGACGACTTCCAGGCCGGTCATCCGCTCGACCGCGTCGATGATGTTCTCCCGTACCTGCCGGGCGAGTTCGGGGATGACCACGCCGTACTCGACGACCAGGGCGATGTCGATGGCGGTCTGCTTCTCGCCGACCTCGGCCTTGATGCCGCGCCCGACGCCGGACTTGCCGCCCGGCACCCGGTCGCGCATCGCGCCGAAGGTGCGGGCGAGGCCAGAGCCGAGGGCGTGGATGCCGTTGACCTCGCGGGCGGCCATCCCGGCGATCTTCTCGACCACGCCGACGGCCAGCGCCGTGCGGCCGCGCTCGCCGGTCGGCTTGCCGGCGTCGGTCGCGGCGGAGGCCGAGGACGGCGAGGACGGCGCGTGGGCGGCGGAGCCGGCGGCCGCGGCGTGGCCGGGGTTCTTGTGCATGGTGGCGGGGGTCGGAGTGTCAGGCATGGGGGCGCATCTCCCGTCGTACGGCTCCAGCTATATCGCAAATCCCCATAACTCTGACATTTCGCCACGTTCCGCGCCCGCCGGGAGGGCCACCGGGATGCCTCCGGAACGCCGAGGGCCCGGCCCGGGGAGCACTCCCCGGGCCGGGCCCGTTCACACGACGCAGCCTGGCTAGTCGCCGATCCCGGCGAGGTCCCGCAGGCGGCGGGCCTGCGCCGCCCGTTCGGCCGAGCGCTGCTCGTCGAAGGAGCGGCCGGCGGCGCCCTGGAGCAGGGCCTTGGTCTCGATGACGGCGTTGCGCGGCGCGGCCAGCAGGGCGGCGGCGAGGTCGCGGGCGGCGGCGTCCAGTTCCGCACCGGGGACGGCCAGGTTGGCCAGCCCGATGGCGGCTGCCTCCTCGGCGCCGACCCAGCGGCCGGTGGCGCAGATCTCCAGCGCCCGGGCGTAGCCGACGAGTTCGGTGAGCGGCTTGGTGCCGGCCAGGTCGGGGACGAGGCCGAGCGAGGTCTCCTTCATGGCGAACTGGACGTCGTCGGCGACGACGCGCAGGTCACAGCCGAGGGCGAGCTGGAAGCCGGCGCCGACGGCATGGCCCTGGACGGCGGCGATGGAGACCAGGTCGGGGCGGCGCCACCAGGTGAAGGCCTGCTGGTAGGAGGCGATGGTGTCGTCGAGCTCCTGGTCGGGGGCGCCGGCGAGCTGGAGGAAGGTGGGCTCGCCGGGGATGCCCTCGGGGGTGAACATGGCCCGGTCCAGGCCCGCCGAGAAGGAGACGCCCTCCGCACGCAGCAGGACCACCCGGACGCCGCCGGGCAGGTCACGGCCCGCGGCGGCGAGGGCGCGCCACAGGGCGGGCGACTGGGCGTTGCGCCGCTTGGGCTGACACAGGGTGACGACGGCGAGTTCGCCGTCGATCTCCAGGCGGACGCCGTCCTGCTCCCAGCTCGGGGCCTGCGGGTCGGTGACGGGGGCGGTCATGCGGGGACCTCCGGTGGCGAGGGGCTTGGCTACCGGAGAGTAACAAACCTGGGCGCACGCCGGCAGGGCGCCGGCCCGGAAAGATCGACGGAAGGAGCGCGCCCGGGGGCGGACGACACCCCGGACATGACGATCGGCGGCCGGTCCACTCGACCCGAGGGCGGACGATCGGTTCTCGTCCCCCCGGTCGGCGCCCTGCCGCCGCGCCATTCAGCCATGAGCTGACGGACCGTCAGGAACCGGCCCCGGCGGTCGCCTTGTTCTTGCCACGCGTGGCACCACCGCGGCCCCGGAGAATGACTCCGGACTCGCTCAGCATCCGGTGCACAAAGCCGTACGAACGACCGGTCTCCTCCGCGAGAGCGCGAATGCTCGCCCCGGAGTCGTACTTCTTCTTGAGATCGGCCGCGAGCTTCTCACGCGCGGCACCGGTCACCCGGCTGCCCTTTTTCAGAGTCTCGGCCACCCGTGCCTCCTCGTAGCGTTGCTCGGTCAGATTCCCATGATCACCCATCCACCGCGTCCTGGCCACCCATTCGGCAAGGTCGATGTCGGGAATGCGTGGTCCTGCGGTGGTGATCCGAGCGCATCAGGGCGCTCACGTAGAGTGCGCGCCCCCGGGCGGATTCCGCCATCCGCCGAGAAAGGGCTGATCAGCAGTGTCGGCCCGACCACGATCGAGTGGCGGGCCGACAGGAAGTCCTTAAACGGAATCCAGGCTTTCTTCATTCCCGGACACGCCGTAAGTACTAGTTTTTCTGGTCCTGAAAGCGGAGATCGCGTCTACACCCGGTCAGGCCAGCGAGACCAGATCGGCGTACGCCGGGCTCCAGAGGTCCTCGACCCCGTCCGGCAGCAGGA
The DNA here is from genome assembly GCF_040685715.1 of Kitasatospora sp. NPDC088264. Classification (NCBI taxonomy): domain Bacteria; kingdom Bacillati; phylum Actinomycetota; class Actinomycetes; order Kitasatosporales; family Streptomycetaceae; genus Kitasatospora; species Kitasatospora sp. NPDC088264. Next base: position 236,808 of record NZ_JBFBIR010000004.1, on the reverse strand, counting down.
TGATCCGCTCCGGCTGGAGCGCCTCCACGGCGCCCTCGTCGTGGGTGACCAGCACGACCGCGCCGGAGAACTCCCGCAGCGCGCCGAGGATCTCCTCGCGGCTGGCCGGGTCGAGGTTGTTGGTGGGCTCGTCGAGCAGCAGCACGTTGGCGCTGGAGACCACCAGCGAGGCCAGCGCGAGCCGGGTCTTCTCACCGCCGGAGAGCACCCCGGCCGGCTTGTCGACGTCGTCGCCGGAGAACAGGAAGGAACCGAGGATCTTGCGGATCTGCACCAGGTCGGTGTCCGGCGCGGAGGAACGCATGTTCTCCAGCACCGTGCGGTCCGGGTCCAGGGTCTCGTGCTCCTGGGCGTAGTAGCCGATCTTCAGGCCGTGGCCCGGGATCACCTCGCCGGTGTCCGGCTGCTCCACCCCGGCGAGCATCCGCAGCAGGGTGGTCTTGCCCGCGCCGTTGAAGCCGAGGATGACGACCCGCGAACCGCGGTCGATGGCCAGGCCGACGTCGGTGAAGATCTCCAGCGAACCGTAGGACTTGGAGAGCCCGCTGGCCGTCAGCGGGGTCTTGCCGCAGGGCGCCGGGTCCGGGAAGCGCAGCTTGGCGACCTTGTCGTTCTGGCGCACCTGCTCCAGGCCGGAGAGCAGCTTCTCGGCACGGCGGGCCATGTTCTGCGCGGCCACCGTCTTGGTCGCCTTGGCCCGCATCTTGTCGGCCTGGGAGTTGAGGGTCGCGGCCTTCTTCTCGGCGTTGGCCCGCTCGCGCTTGCGGCGCTTCTCGTCGTCCTCACGCTGCTGCTGGTACTGCTTCCAGCCCATGTTGTAGACGTCGATGGCGGAGCGGTTGGCGTCCAGGTAGAAGACCTTGTTGACGACCGTCTCGACCAGCTCGACGTCGTGCGAGATGACGATGAAGCCACCCTTGTAGGTCTTCAGGAAGTCCCGCAGCCAGACGATCGAGTCGGCGTCGAGGTGGTTGGTGGGCTCGTCGAGCAGCAGCACGTCGGAGTCCGAGAACAGGATCCGGGCCAGCTCGACGCGGCGGCGCTGACCACCGGAGAGAGTGTGCAGCTCCTGGTTCAGGATGCGGTCCGGCAGGCCCAGGGCGGCCGCGATGGTGGCGGCCTCGGCCTCAGCGGCGTACCCGCCCTTGGTGAGGAACTCGGTCTCCAGGCGCGCGTACTTCTTCATCGCGTTGTCCCGGGTGGCGCCCTGGCCGTTGGCCATCCGGTCCTCGTTCTCGCGCATCTTCTTGAGCACGGTGTCGAGGCCGCGGGCGGAGAGGATGCGGTCCTTGGCGAGGACGTCCAGGTCGCCGGTGCGCGGGTCCTGCGGGAGGTAGCCGACCTCACCGGAGCGGGTCACCGTGCCCGAGGCCGGCATGCCCTCGCCGGCCAGCACCTTGGTCAGCGTGGTCTTGCCGGCGCCGTTGCGCCCGACCAGGCCGATCCGGTCGCCGGCGGCGACCTTGAAGTTCGCGGACTCGATCAGGATTCGGGCACCGGCGCGCAGCTCAAGGGCGTTGGCGGAAATCATGGCGGAAACTACTCCTGGGACGTGGGCGGGCGGCCGGACGGGGCCCGGGGCCGGGCAGCGGGAAGGGGCGTCGTCGGTGGTCGGCACAGCGCACGAGGCGGTGCCGCGCGCCCGCTATTGCCCGGAGAAGTCAGCCATGACGGCAAGTCTACCGGGCCGCGCGGAAACCCCCGGGGCTACCGCCCAGGGGTACCGGCGGGCGGCGTTACTGCTGGGACTGCTGAGGCTGCTGCGCCTGGAGCTGCATGGGCACCTGGTCGCCCACCGGGGCGTCCTGACCCACCGGGGCGTCCTGGGCCGGGCTCGCCGCCGGGTCGGTGCAGCCGCCCTGCGGACGGACCGCCGCGAACGGCGCGGACGGGCTGCCGCAGGCCGCCTCGGGGGCGGCCGCCTTGGTGTCGAACACCCGGGCCGGAACGATCGGGCCGTCGGTGATCAGCACCCGGCTGCCGTCCAGCGCCTTGACCGAGGCGCTCGGGCCGGTGTTCAGCTGCCAGCCGGTGCTGTCCAGCCGGTACCCGTTGATGCCGCCGGAGACGGCCTGCCCGGCGCTGTTGGTGCAGCTGCGCGGGACGAGCACGGCGTACTCGGTGCCGACCGTGCGCAGCGGGTCGTAGACGCAGCTGCCGGGCGGCTTGGAGTTGTAGCGCAGGTCACCGTCGGCGTCGCGCAGGCCCATGGTCAGGTTCGGGGTCACCACGGCCACCCAGGCAGAGCCGCCCTGCGGGACGGTGTGCAGGGCCGCCGCGGCCCGCTCCTGGGCCAGCTCCTTGCGCTGCGCGTCGGTGCGCTTGTCGGCGCCGGGCTCGCCGTCGCCGCGCAGCCAGTCCGCCAGGCCGGGCACCGCCCGGTGCCAGCGCACCTCGTGGTCGCCCGGGCGCACCGAGGTGACCAGGCCGTCGTCCCAGACCACGATGGCGTTGTCCCCCGCCATCGACAGGTACAGCGCGGTGGCGCCCTCGCGGCGGTAGGACCAGGCCTGCTCGCCGCTCTGCCGGTGGAAGGCCTCCAGTCCGGGGCCGACCTTCAGATCCAGGTCGGCCGTGCTCAGCGACTGCGTGCTGACCGGCGTGGCCTCCGCCTCGCCCGGCCCCGCCACCCGGTCGCCGAACGGCACCGGCTTGTTGGCGTGCGCCGCCGCACCGGCCGCAAGGACCAGCATCACCGCCAGGGCAGGCAGGATCGAGCGGGGGGTCAGTACACGCAGCGGCTTCCAGGACACGGCCGGAGCGTACCTTTCACCGGGCACGCGAGTCAGCCTGGAATCGCCCCCGCCCCACCCCTCGGACCGCGCGTCCGGCCGCGCGCGCCCTCCCCGCGCACCCGCCCGCCCACCTGCACCGTCGGTGCCGAGGCCGGGCCGCCGCCCGCTCCGGGGCCCGGCGCCGGGGCCCGGCCGGACCGTTACAGAGCTGATACACGCGGCGAGGCCCGGCCGGGCGTTGCGGCAGACGGCGTTCGAATACCGCCCACTTTAGGGTGACATTCGGCTTTTCCGACGCCCGCCGGGCCTACTGTCGGCGAGCGGAGCGCCACGGTCCGTCCAGCGCGCCCCCGCCCCGCGACGCCCGGAGGAGAGACCATGCGAATCGGCCGCCTGACGCTGGCCGCCGCCGCCCTGCTGCTGATGGCCACGGCCAGCGTCCCGGCCGGGTCGCCGCTCAGCCAGACCGAACGGCACACCCTCTCCTCGGACGCCTTCGAGCCGCGCGGCGCCGCCCCCCGCCCGCCCGTCCAGCGGCCCAAGCACGAGCCGCCGTTCGGCGCCTTCGTCGGTTCCTGGGACGACTACATCCCGCAGATCGGCCGGTACGCGCAGTGGCTGGGCGACGCCAACCTGCAAGTCGGCCACACCTACCTGGCGGGCAACAGCTGGGCCGACGTCGAGGGCGAGCTGATGGTGCTCGGCATGTGGTCGCAGTGGCGGCTGGCCGACCCGTCCCGGACGCTCGTCCTCGGCGTGCCGATGCTGGTGCCCAACGAGGCGAACGTGCCGGACGGCGAGGTCGCCAAGCTGCTCGCCCAGGGCGCGCGCGGGGACTTCGACCGGCACTTCCTGCGGCTCGCCCACCGGCTGGTGTCCCTCGGCGGCGCGGACACCGTGCTCACGCTCGGCTGGGAGATGAACGGCGTCACCTACACGCACCGCTGCAAGCCCGACCCGTCCGCGTGGAAGGCGTACTGGCGACGGATCGTCGGCGTGATGCGCTCGGTGCCGGGGCAGCGGTTCCGCTTCGACTTCACCCCGAACCGGGGCCTGGACGCCATCCCGTGGACCAAGTGCTACCCCGGCGACGACGTGGTCGACATCATCGGCATGGACAACTACGACCAGCCCGCCGGGGGCACCTTCGACGACTACGTGCGCGAGCCGTACGGGCTTCAGGACCAGGTGGAGTTCGCCGCCAAGCGCGGCAAGCCGGTCTCCTACCCGGAGTGGGGGCTGTTCCGCAACGGCGACAACCCGGAGTTCGTGCAGCGGATGGTCGAGTGGATGCGCACCCACGACACCGCCTACCAGACCGTCACCGACTACTGCCCGCACGGCTTCTTCGAGTGCGACCGCAACCCGCGCTCCGCCGCCCGGTTCAAGCAGCTGATGTCCGGGTCGAAGGGGGCGCCGGCGGTGGTGCCGACGGCGCCCCAGGCCCCCGTCCCGCCGATCGTCCCGCCGCGCCCGCCCGCGCCCTCGGCCGTGCCCGGGGCCCCGAGCATGGTGCCCGGCCCGTCCGCGAGCCCGTCGCCGGGCCCCTCGGCCACCACGTCGGCAAGCCCCTCGGCGAGCCCGTCCGCGAGCCCGTCGACGGCCCGGACGCCCGCCCGCCGCTGAGCCCGGGCGGGGGCGGTCAGCCGCGGCGGCGGGCCAGCAGGGCCTCCTTGAGCCGCGGGAAGCGGGTCCGCAGCACGTGCGCCGCCTGCTGGCGGACGCGCACCGCGCCGGACCGGGCGACGGCCGCCGGCGCCGGCCCGGGCGGACCGAACAGCAGGCGCTGGTTGGACAGCTGGTCCGGCCGCCAGCGCTGCTTGTACGGCTCCTGGCCGCGCAGCAGGCCGAGCAGCGGGACGCCCGCGCCGACCGTCTCGTCCAGGGCGGCGCTGAACAGCAGCCCGGCGATGTCCAGCCGCTCGCGCAGCACCGGGTGCGCGCCGTACATGTACAGGCCGCCGAAGGAGGGGCAGAGCAGCAGCAGGTTCACCGCGACCAGTTCGCCGTTCAGCCGGAACTGGTGGACGGCCGCCCTGCCGGTGGCGACCAGGCCGACGGTGGACTCGGTCAGGTGGCGGGCGAAGCGCTCGGTGCGGTGCTCCGGGGTGACGCCGCGCTCCTGCCACTGCAGGAAGTGCAGCCGCAGCAGGCCCTCCAGCGCCGCCGGCACCTCGGCCGCCGGCGTCGAGCTGACCTGCACCCCGGCCTCGGCGATCTTGCGCAGCTTCACCCGGCTGCGCTGCGCGGTCTTGCCGGGCACCCGCTTCAGCAGCCGGTCCATCGGGACGGCCGGCAGGTACTGGCAGAGCGAGTCCTGGTAGCGGCGGCGTCGGCCGTGCCAGTGCTCGTACACCCGCTGCACCGCCGCCTCGGGGTGCACCTCGCGCAGCTCCAGGGAGTGCCACGGGCGGGTGAGCGGGAGGGCGGCGGCGAACTCGGCGGCGGCCCGGTCGGCGCAGTCGTCGTCGAGCAGCACGTCGGAGTAGTCGACCAGCCCGGCGCCCAGGGCGGTCAGCCCACCGAGCGGGCCGCCGCGGCGCCTGAAGGCACCCGCGCCGACCAGCAGGCCGTCCCGGCGGACGAGCACCACCAGCAGACTGCCCGGGCTGCCGTAGTGGCGCCACCAGGAGCGCTGCCAGTCGGCGGCCTGGAAGAAGGTGGCGGTCCGGCAGCGGGCGGCCAGGTCGTCCCACTCCTCGGCGAGGGTGTCCAGAGCGTCGTCCTCACGGCGCAGCTCGGTGGTCCAGCCCGGCGCAGCCGGCTGGGCGGGGAGGCCGGCGTGCCGGGTCTCAGTGCTCATCGCCCGCTCCCGGCCGCGGCCTTCTCCTTGGCCGGGGGCTCCTCGGCGCTCTTCTTCGCGGCAGCGGCCTTCCCGGGCTTCCCTTCCGCCTTCCCGGGCTTCTCTTCCGCCTTCCCGGGCTTCTCTTCCGCCTTCCCGGGCTTCTCTTCCGCCTTCTCGGCCTTCCCGGCCTTCTCGGTCTCCTCCGCCTGGCCGGTCTTGCCGGCCTGGTCGGCGGCGGGCGGCTCCTCGCCGCGCGGGCGGGGGGTGGCCGGCGTCGTCGGCTCCACCGGGGCCCCGGCGGCCTCGGCGGGCTCGGCGGCCTCCGGCAGGGCGGCCTCGCCCCGGCGGCGGGTCATCATCACCAGGGCCCCCACCAGCAGCCCGGCCGCGCCACCGACCGCGACGTCCAGCGTGGCGGACGGGGTGGTCGGCTTGTCCGGCTCGGCGGCCGGGGCCAGCGTCACCAGCCGGACGCTGGTGTCCCTGCTGCTGGTGTTCGCGAAGGAGACCAACGAGCGGGCCACCGCGTCGGCGGTCTGGGCCGCCTCCTGGGGGCGCGTCCCGGTGCCGGTGATCTCGATCATCGGGGCGTCCGGGGAGGTGGTCCCGTGCACCAGGGACTCCAGCTCGGCACGGGTGTGGCCGGTCTCGGCGGCCGCCACCGCGAGCACCTGCGGCTGGCCCGCCAACCGCCCGTACGCCTGGGCGAAGTTGGTCGCGGTGGCGGCCTCCCCCGGGTTCTGCGGCACCACGAGGACGTAGGCGCTGGCGGCGTACGAGGGGTGCGAGACGACGGCGTACCCGGCGCCGGCCGCGGCGCCCAGCGGCACCGCGAGCGCCACCGGCCACCAGCGGCGGACCAGGTGGCGGGCCCTTCGGCGCGGTGTGGTCATGGGTGTGACTCCTTGGGTATGTGACGGCGGTTCCGGCGGCGGCGGGCGGTCAAGCGCGGGCCAGCCGGTCGTAGAGGGCGCCCAGGTCTGCGGCGACCCGGGCGATGTCGTAGTGGCCGACCGCCGGGGGGTGCGGCAGCGGATCGGAGTTGTGGTCGTTCAGGTGCCGCAGGTCGCGCAGCGCGGCGGCGTACGCGGCGCCCTCGGACGGGATCCGGCGGGCCTGCGGGGCGGCGCTGGGCGGCAGTTCGTCGAGCGCCGGGCAGGCGCTGTGCCGCACCGGCAGGCCGGCCGCGAGGCCCTCCAGGATGCCGAGGCCGAAGGTCTCCGCGGTGGAGGGGGCGGCCAGCACGTCCAGGGCGGTCAGCAGGTCGGGCACGTCGTCGCGCTCGCCGGTGAGCACCAGCCTTCCCCGGACGCCGAGTTCGGCGGCCCGGTGCTCCAGCGCGGCGCGCTCCGGGCCCGCGCCGACCAGCACCAGCCGGGCGGCCGGGTCGAGAGCGGCGAGGGCCTCCAGCAGCACCTCGAAGCGCTTGCCGGGGACCAGCCGGCCGACTCCGCCGACCACCCAGCTCCCCTCCGGCAGGCCGAGTTCGGCCCGCAGCCGGCGGCGGGTGGCGGCCCGGTCTGCGGCCGGGCGGCGGTAGCGGGCGGAGTCGATGCCGTTGGGGATCAGCTCGACCCGGGCCGGTGGGACGCCCCAGGAGTGCAGCGTCTGGGCGACCTGCCGGGAGACCGCGACGGTGGTGCTGCCGAGTCGCTCGGCCGCCAGGTAGAGGCCCTTGACGCCGCGGGTGACCGGGCGGCCCTCGATCACCCCGGCGTGCAGCGAGTGCTCGGTGGAGACCACCGTGCGGACCCCGGCGAGCCGGGCCGCCAGCCGGCCGTACAGCTGCGCCCGGTACAGGTGGGTGTGCACCAGGTCGTAGCGGCCGGAGCGGACCAGCCGGACCAGCCGGGGCAGCGCGCCCAGGTCGCGGTTGCCGCGCATGCCGAGGTGGTGGACGGTCACCCCGTCGGCGCGCAGCGCGGCGGCGACCGTGCCGGGGTTGGTCAGTGCGACCACCTCGCACTGCTGGTGTGCGGGCAAGTGCCTCAGCAGCAGGTGGAGTTGGCGCTCGGCGCCGCCCGAGGCGAGGCCGGTGACGATGTGCAGGACCCTCACGGCCGGGCCCCCCGCCGGGCGGCCAGGGGGCTTCGGCGCAGCTCGGTGACGGCGTCGCGCAGCCGCTGCCGGCCACGTTTGGCGCGCAGCCGCCAGGCGCCGTCGCGGTCGCCGACGTAGCAGCGGGGCAGCGCGAAGCGGCCGGTGAGCGGGGAGTGCGCGATGGCGCAGGCGTAGTCGTAGCCGGCGTCGCGCACGGCCTCGGTGGCGGGCAGGTCGACGGCGCCGTACGGATAGCAGAAGCCGGTGACCGGGCCGCCGACCACCTCCTCCAGGAGGCGCCGGCTCTCCCGGGTCTGCACCGCCAGGACATCGGCCGGCAGGCCGGGCAGCGCCTGGTGGCCGAGGCCGTGCGAGCCGATCTCCCAACCGGCGGCGGCGAGTTCGGTGACCTCCTGGACGGTGAGCAGCTGCTTGCGCGGCCCCTTCGCGTCCCAGCCGTTGTCCTGGCCGAGCAGGTCGGCGACCACGTACGCGGTGGCGGTGAAGCCGTACGCCTGGAGGATCGGCACGGCGTGGCGCGCGAAGTCCGCGTAGCCGTCGTCGAAGCTCAGCCCGACCAGTCCGCCGTCCCGGCCGACGGCCCGGGCCCGCATCAGCTCGCGCACGGAGACGCCGCGCCGCCCGCGCCGGTGCAGCCAGGCGACCTGCTCGGCGAACCGCTCGGGGCTGACGGTCAGCTGGTACGGGTCCTCCTTCTCGACCGCCACCGAGTGGTACATCAGGATCCACGGCGAGGAGGAACCGGGGCCGGACGGTTCGCCGAGCGGGCGGCGGCTCCTGGGCAGCTGCGCCTTCGGCCCGGCGGGGTCGGTGTACGGGAGGTCGCCACGTGGTGCGGCTGCGGCCGGTACGGCCTGGCGGCGGACGCCCGCCTGGGCCGAACGGACGGTTCCCCGTTCATTGTCCATGGGGAAGCTTCCCTTCATCGGCGACGGTTGGCGGGTTCAGGGCCCGGGCCACGGCGAGGACCGGACCGCGCACCTCACGCGCGCCGAGGCCGGTGCCGAGGACGGCGAAGGCCAGCGCCACGGTGAGGCCCCCGAGGAGGGTGGAGAGCAGGGGGCCGGCGGCCAGCCCGGCGACGGCGGCGCCGAGGGCGGTGGCGCCGCCGGCGGCGGCCACCAGCCGGGCGTGGCCGCCGAGCACCCGGCGCAGCCGCAGCGGGATGCCGCGCAGCACCAGGCCGTGCAGCAGCAGTGCGGCGGTGGCGGTGATGCCGGCCGCGTTCCCGGCGGCGAGCCCGAGAGCGCCGAAGCGGGGGGTGGCGAGCAGGCTGACCACGACGGTGACGCCGAGGCCGAGCAGCATCGCGGCGACCGGGAACCAGTCCAGCAGCCGACGGCCGCCGTCCTCGGTGCCCGGATCGTCGGCCCGGCGGACCACCGGGCGCAGCGAGAAGTACGGGCGGATCATCACGCCGATCAGCGCCTGGGCGGGCAGGCCGAAACTGTAGACCCGGATGACGGCGGCGGTGGCGGCGGTGTCCTGCGGGCCGAAGGCGCCGCGCTGGAAGAGCAGCGAGACCACCGAGGGGGCGCAGGCCATCAGGAAGGCGGTGCCGCCCAGGACGACCGCCGCGGCCTGGCCGAGGTCCTTCTCGACCCGGTCCCGGGCGGCGGCGAGGTCCCCGGCCGCCAGCGCCCGGGCGACCAGCGGGAAGGTGACGGTGCAGATCAGGATGCCGGCCGTCATGGCCAGTTGGGAGACCTTGGCGGCGTAGTTGAGGTGCGAGATGGTACCGGGCGGCAGCGCCGAGCCGAGGTAGCGCTCGACGAAGACCTGCGACTGGCGGGTCAGGGTGAACGCGGCCACCGGCAGCAGGGCGAACGGCATCAGCACCAGCGCCTTGCGGGAGCGGCCGGCGCGGCCCGCGCCGGGGTGCGATCCCGGGCCCGCACCCTGGCGCAGCCGGCGCAGGAACGGGGCGACCAGCAGGCCGGCCATCAGCAGGCTGCCGAGCGCGACGCCCAGGGCGGCGGAGCGCACGCCCAGGAAGGACTGGCAGCCGAGCAGCACGGCGAGGATGCCGACGTTGTAGGCGACGTAGATGCCGGCCGGCGCGGTGAAGCGGTGGTGGGCGCGCAGCGCGGCGGCGAGGTAGCCGGCCACGCCGAACGGCAGCACGGTGATCGCGGTGATCCGGGTGCAGGTGACGGCGAGGCCGGGGTTGGCCAGGCCGGGGGCGAGCAGCTCGACCAGCTGCGGGGCGCCGAGGGCGGCGGCCAGCGCGAGCCCGCTGAGCGCAAGCAGCAGCCAGGGCAGGGTGGCGCGGACCAGTTGGCGGACCGGGTCGGGGGCGTCCGGGTCCTCCTCGCGCAGCACCAGGGCGAGCGCGAAGGCGGGCACCATGAGGAAGGACATGGCGTCCTCGATCAGCAGCGGCGCGGCCGTCTCCGGGACGGTCCAGGCGACCAGGAAGGCGTCGGTGCCCTGGTTGGCGCCGAAGTAGCGGGCCAGCAGGAGGTCGCGCAGCAGGCCGAGGCCGGATCCGGCGGCGCTGAGGACGGCGGTGATGCCGAAGGCCTTGGCGAGGAAGCCGCGCCTGGGGGCCGGGTCGGGCCCGGACGGCGGGCCGTCGGCGGCGCCGCGCGGGGCGGGCACGGCGGAGGCGAGGGCCGGCTGGTCGGTGGTCATCGCGGGTCGGCCTCCGCGACGCAGGCCCGGGCCGCGAGGCCGAGGACGACGGAGGTCAGCACGGTGGTGGTGCCACCGATGTCCGCGTACAGGAAGTCGACCAGCACCCAGGTGAGCAGGGCCAGGGCGGCGAGGGCCGGGCCGCGGGAGTGGCGCAGGCAGCCGAGCAGCAGACCGAGGAAGAGCGCGGCGTAGGCGACGATGCCGATCAGACCCTGCTCGCTGAGCACCAGGAAGTACATGTTGTGCGGGGAGAGCAGCGGTTCGCGCTGGAAGCCGATGGTGGGGTCGGCGGCGTCGCTGCCGGAGGAGAGCCGCAGCGGGGCGTGGCTGTCGCGCAGTTGCTGGAAGGCCTTGGGGCCGGCGCCGTGGACGGGGTGGTCCTGCCAGATCCGCCCGGCGGTGGACCACAGGTCGTAGCGGTCGGAGACGGACTGGTCGGGGGCGGCGGAGACGGAACCGATCGAGCTGAGCCGCTCGGTGACGCCGGAGGCGCCGAGGCCGAGGCCGCCGACCAGGACGACCGCGGCGGCCAGGCCGAGGACGGCGCCGCGGACGGCGAGCCGGGCGTCGGCGCGCAGCAGCAGCACGGTGGCCGCGGCGGCGGTGGCGATCCAGCTGCCGCGGCTGAACGAGACGGCGAGCGGGAAGGCCAGGAAGGCGGCGGCCGCGAACATGGCGCGGCGCAGCCGGACGTCGCCGCCGGGACGGCGCTCGGCGAGCGCCAGGGCCAGGGCGGCGAGCAGGCCGTAGCTGACGACCGTGGACATCGCCATGATGTCGAGGGCGCCGAAGGTGCCGACGGCCCGGATCGGCTGGCCGGTGTAGGAGGCGCCGGTCCGGGTGAGGTACTGGTGCGCGCCGACCACGCCCTGGATCAGCGCGGCGAGCACGAAGGAGCCGAGGACCAGCCGCTGGTCGACGCGGTCGCGCAGCGAGCAGAGCACCCCGGCCGGTACCAGGACGAACACCTGGGTGAGCCGGACGAAGCCGGTGAGGCTGGTGGCCGGGTCGATCGAGCCGACGGTGGCGACGGCGGCGGCGACCACGATGCCGCCGAACAGCACGCAGGTGGCGCGGCTGACGGCGGGCAGCCGCCCGCGCAGCAGGTTGAGCGCGGTGAGGGCGACCAGGGCCAGCGAGGCCACGTCGGCGGCGGTGACGTGGACGGCGGCGGCGACGTCCTTCTCACCGGTGGGCACGCAGACCAGCAGGACGGTCGCCGCGGCGAGCGGGCTGGGCCGGTCCGCGAGCGCGGGCAGCGCCTTGCGTAACGCGAGCCGCGGGACGGCGGGAAGGGTCAGGGCCACGCGGGTCAGCTCCCGTCCGGGTGGAGCATCAGGACCGCGGTGCGGCACAGGATCTTGACGTCCTGCCAGAGGCTCCAGCTCTCGATGTAGCGGTTGTCGAACCGGGCCCGGTCCTCGATCGAGGTGTCCCCGCGCAGGCCGTTGACCTGGGCGAGGCCGGTCAGGCCGACCGGGACGCGGTGGCGGTCGGCGTACTCGGGGTAGGCCTGGCCGAACCGCATGACGAAGTAGGGGCGTTCCGGGCGCGGGCCGACCAGGCTCATGTCTCCGCACAGCACGTTCCACAGCTGCGGCAGCTCGTCCAGCGAGCTGCGGCGCAGCAGTCGGCCGACGGCGCCCATCCGGTGGTCCTGGGAGATGTTCCAGCGGGTCGCCGACTCGTGTTCGTTGCTCGGGCGCAGGGTGCGGAACTTGAGGACGGTGAAGACCTTGCCGTCGAGCCCGGTGCGCTGCTGGCGGAAGAGCACGCCGGGGCCGGTGTCGAAGCGGACGGCCAGCGCGCAGAGCACCAGGACGGGGGCGAGCAGCAGCAGGCCGAGCCCGGCGGCGGTGACGTCCAGGGCGCGCTTGGCGGCCCAGCCGGGGCGGCGCATCGCCGGGCTGCCGACCCGCAGGCAGGGGAAGCCCCACAGGTGGTCGGCTCCGGCCAGCGGGCCGGCGGGCAGCGAGCCGTGCTCGCGCAGCGCGGGCACCAGCCAGACCTGGCAGCCGAGCCGGGCGGCGTCGCGCAGGGCGGCGGCGGTCTCGGCCTCGTCGGCGGCGCCGGCGGTGGCGACCACGTGGTGGATCCGGTGCCGGCGGACCTCGCGCTCCAGTACCTCGCGGCCGCCGAGGACGGGCAGGTCGGTGTCGCCGGCGAGCAGCGGCGGGTCGGCGTCGAGGAAGCCGACCGGGCGCATCCCGTACTCGCCGCGCTCGCTGAGGGCGGCGGCGACCCGGCGACCGAGCCGGCCGGCGCCGAGCACCAGGACGGGGTTGGGGCGGCTGCGGCGGATCCGCCGGACCAGGTGGTAGAGCACGGCGCGGCCGACGGCGGCGATCAGCAGTTGGACGCCGAGCAGGACGGTGAGCCGGGCCGGGGTGGCCGGGCCGCAGTCGGGCCAGCGGCCGTCCAGGCAACCGGCCAGGGTGACGGCGAAGGCGGTGGCGACGACGGCCCGGACGGCCAGCGCGGGCAGTTCGTCCAGGACGGAGAGGGTGAGCCGGGTGCGGTAGAGGCCGCCGACCAGGTTGAGCACGAGCAGCAGGGGCAGGACGGCGGCGGCACCGAGCAGCGGCGCGAGCGGGACGGCCGGGTCGACGGCCCGGTTGGCGAGGCCGGTGGCGGTGCACAGCGCGATCGCGTCGACCTGGACCAGCGCGAGCGGCAGGGCGAGCCGGGATCGGACCGCCCCGCGGTGCCGGCGGGGCGGCGGCACCGTCCGGGTCTGGGCGGATCGGGCCGGGCGGTCGAGCAGCCCGGTGCCGGGCCGCCGCGGGCCGGACAGGGACCGACCGGATCGCGGCACGCTGTCGTGGTCAATAGTCATCAGCGCACGAACTCCCCTGCTGTGTGCCCGGGGTGACGGCGCCCCGGCACCGGATGGCGCGGAGCGGCCGTCCCGGCCCGGTGGGCGCGGTCCTGACAGCACCTGCTACCGCTGGCGGCTTTCGGTCCTCTCGCACCGGGCCCGGCCGCGCGGGGCGCGACCATGAAGGGCTCAGTCGCGAATTCCCGGCGTGAAATCGAAACGAAGCAGGCGAAATCCGACAATACATAACCTGGCTGCGTAGGCTGGAAGTTGACTTGCCGTTTCATTCCAGCCGCCCATTAATAGGTATTTCGGATTTGACGCCTCGTCCCTATCCGGTTGAGGGTGCGAATACGACGGCGCCGGATCGGCGGGCATTCACGGCATGTGAAACGATCAGATCCGCTCTGGGACACGGGCCCGGCGCCGCCCGGCCGCCGGACCGGCACCCAGCAGATGGCGGTACAGCGCGTCCACCTGTTCGACCACCGTGCGGACGTCGTGCCGGGCGACCACGTGATCGCGCAGCCTCGCCCCGCGTCGCTCACACTCGATCGAATCGGACAGTGCTTCCGCCATTCGGGTGGCGAGCGCGGTCACGTCCTCGGGCGGCACCACCGCCCGCCCCCGCTCGGCCTGGGGCAGGCACTCCCGGGCGCCCGGCACGTCGGTCAGCAGCACCGGACGGGCCACCGCCATCGCCTCCAGCGGGGCCAGCGCCATGCCCTCCCAGCGCGAGGGCAGCACCACCAGGTCGGCCGCCGCCAGCCACGGCCTCGGGTCCGGCACGTCCCCGACCAGCCGGACCCGGGACGGCTCGGCCGACTCCCGGACCAGGTCCGCCAGCCGGTTCTCCTCGGGGCCGCCGCCGACCAGCGCCAGCCGGGCCTGCGGCACCGCCCGCAGCACCTCCGGCCAGGCCGCCAGCAGCACGTCCTGGCCCTTCTGGCGGCACAGCCGGCCGACGCAGACCGCGAGCGGAGCGTCCAGGTCCAGGCCCAGCGCGATCCGGGCCGCCCGGCGGTCGGCGGGTGCGTAGTGGCGCACGTCCACGCCGTTGGGCACCACCGCCCAGTCCGCGCTCACCCCGGCGGCGACGCCGTCGGCCCGCTCCTGGACGCTGACGCAGAGCAGGCGGTGCGCCCAGCGGCCGGCGAAGCGCTCCCAGTGCAGGGTGGCGGTGGCCATCGGGCCCTCGACGGCGGCGAAGGACCAGGCGTGCGGCTGGAAGACGGTCGGCACCGCGCCGCGCACCGCCAGTCGGCCTGCCAGCCCGGCCTTGGCGCTGTGCAGGTGGACCACGTCGGGCGCGGCCGCCCGGACGATCCGGCGCAGCCGCCACGCCTCGGCGGCGGTGCCCGGGCCCGGCGAGCGCCCGGCGGGCCAGTCATGGACCAGCGCGCCCACGGCGGCGGCCTCCTCGGCCAGCCGGCCGCCGCCCGGGCAGGCGACCAGCACCCGGTGACCGGCCTCGCGCTGCCCCCGGACCAGATCGGCGACGACGCGGGCGACTCCGCCGTCCACGGGCTGTGAAATGTGAAGGATCGTCATATGCACGGCGGCGAGCCTAGGGTGGCTCCCCCGCGCCGGGCGGCCCTCGTCACCCGGAGGTGGCGGGCCGTCCACCCGTACGGCTTTCCGCTCGTACGGGTGGGCGGGCCGCTCGAATTCCCGGGCGAATTGCCGCGGGAAAGGCGAACTCGACGAACTCGGCGAGCTCAGTGAGCTCGGCGGACTCAGTGAGCTCGCGGACTCAGTGAGCTCGCGGACTCAGCGGACCTCGGCGGCCAGGTTGGCCAGCACCTGGTCGTGGATCCGGTTCAGGCCCTTCGGCGCGAAGGTGCGCTCGAAGAAGCCGCCGATGCCGCTCGCGCCCTGCCAGGTGGCCGAGACGACGACCTTCGACCGGCCCTCACCGGCCGCCGAGACGGTCCAGGTGATCACCATGCTGGAGTTGGCGTCCTTCTCCACCAGCTGGTCGGGCGAGGGCGCCGAGACGGTGAACAGGCAGTCCCGCACGCGCTTCTCGGTGGCCTGGAGCTTCCAGTGCACCTGGGTGCCGGCGCCGGTGCCGCCGACCCGGACCTCGTACTCGCTGTACTGCGGGGGCAGCAGCTTCGGACGGGTCACCCGGTAGTCGGCCAGCGCCTCGTACACCCGCTCGGGGGCGGCGTCGTAGTCCCGCTCGGTGGTGGCCTGCACCTGTCCCATGGCCTTGCTCTCCTCGTCCGGTGGTCTTCCGATTCTCACCGGCAAGCCAATCACAGCGCCGGGGGCGGAGGCCGACCGGACGGGCCGCTGCGGTGGCGGGGCGGCGGGATAGGGTGGCCGGTGTGCTCGATCTGGTGACAGCAGTGCGCTACGTCGACCCGCTGCGGTCCGGCGGCTCCGTCCCCGGTGTGGTGGAGACCGACGACCTGGGAACCTACGTGGTCAAGTTCACCGGCGCCGCGCAGGGCCGCAAGGCGCTGGTCGCGGAGGTGATCGTCGGCGAGCTGGCCCGGCGGCTCGGCCTGCGCGTCCCCGAGCTGCGGCTGGTGGACTTCGATCCGGCCGTCGCCGCGGACGAGCCCGACACCGAGATCCAGGACATGCTCAAGGCCAGCGGCGGCCTCAACCTCGGGATGGACCTGCTGCCCGGCGCGCGGGACTACCGGCCGGGCATGATCCCGGTGGACTCCGCCGAGGCCGGGCGGGTGGTCTGGCTGGACGCCCTCACCGGCAACGTCGACCGCACCGTCCACAACCCCAACCTGGTGGTCTGGCACGGACGGCTCTGGCTGATCGACAACGGCGCCGCGCTGATCTTCCACCACCGCTGGACCACCGCCGAGGCGGCGGTCGGCAGGCGCTACGACCTCAGCGCGCACGCGCTGGGCGGCTCGGCCCCGGACGTCCGGCTGGCCGACGAGGAGCTCGGCCCGCTGGTCACCGTCGGCCTGCTGGAGGAAGTGCTGGCGCTCGTCCCGGACGAGTGGCTGGCCGACGAGCCCGGCTTCGACTCGGCGGCCGCCGTCCGGCACGCCTACGTGTCCCACCTGGCCGCCCGGGTGGTGCTCTCCGCGCAGTGGCTCCCGGAGGGCTTCGCCACCCCCGAGCAGCTGCGCGAGGCCGAACGCCGCCGGGAGGCCCGGACCCGGGCCGGCCGGCCCGCCTGGCTCCAGGAAGTCCCGGACCTGCACGGCAAGCCGTCGGTGGAGACCGGCTGGGACCAGCACGTCGAGTGAGCGGGCCGGGGCTCGCCCGGAGAGGTCGGCCGGGCGGGGCCCGGGCAGGAAACGACCGGGGAGCGGACCCGGATGGGCCCGCTCCCCGGCTCAGTGTTCAGGTGTCGCCGTGGTCAGCGCGTCAGCGCCACCACTGGACCGCCTTCTCGGCGTTGATGATGCCCGCGCCGTAGAAGCCGTTGTCGTCCGCGCCGCCCTCGCAGGTGGCCTTGTACGCGCCGGTGCCGCCCGGGTTGTACTCGCCGGTCGGGCAGGGGTGCGACTCCGCCTGGTTGGTGAGCAGCTCGGTCAGCTCGTCCGGGTTGGCCCACGGGAAGGTGCTGGCGAGCAGCGCGACCACGCCGACGACGTGCGGGGTGGCCATCGAGGTGCCCTGCATGTAGCCGTACTTGTTGCCCGGGATGGTGGAGAGGATCCGGCCGTTCTTGTCCGGGGTGTCCGGGATCTGGTAGCGGGCGTCGCCACCCGGCGCGGCGACGGTCACGACGCCCTTGCCGTAGCTGGAGTAGTACGCCTTGTCGCCCTTGACGCCCACCGAGGAGACGGCGATGACGCCGGGCAGCTCGGTCGGCAGCGACAGGCAGTCGTTGGTGACCGGGCGGGTCACCTTGGTGGTGTCGTCCGGGCTGGCGACGTCAACGGTCTTGTGCGCCAGGTCGATGTTCTCGTTGCCCGCCGCGGCGACGTTTAGGACGCCCTTGCGCTGCGAGAACGAGACCGCCTTGCGGACGGCGGCGCTGATCGCGGCCTGGTCCTTGTCGTTCGGGCAGTTGAACATCCACGGGTCGACGTAGTAGCTGTTGTTGGTCACCTTGAACTGGTGCTCACCGGCCCACACGAAGCCGCAGATCGCGTACTCCGGGTAGATGAACCCGCCGTCGTCGACGACCTTGACCGCGGCCAGCTTCACGTTCGGGGCGATGCCGACGACGCCCTTGCCGTTCTTGGCGGCGCCGATCGTGCCGGCCACGTGGGTGCCGTGGTCGCTGGTGGTGGGCTGCCAGGACTTCCAGTCGGTGTTCGGCTTGCCGCCGTCGATGCAGGAGACCGACTGCGAGGCGTCCACGTTGGCGGCCAGGTCCTCGTGCGTCGCGTCGATGCCGGAGTCCAGCACACCGACGGTGACGTTGCGGTTGCCGAGCGAGAGCTTGTGCGCCTTGTCGACACCGATCTGACGCATGTCCCACTGGTTGGCCTCGTACGGCTCCTGACCGGCGGCGGGCGCGCCGGCGGGCTCGGCGGCGACCTCGGCCTTGGCCTGGTCGGCGGCGGTGATGCCCTTGGTGCGGCTGGCGCCGACGGAGTCGACGCCCTTGGCCTGACGCAGCTTCTGCGCGAACGCGGTGTCGTCCGAGCGGGCGATGACGACGCCGATCTGCTCGTACGAGTACACCACCGAGCCGCCGAGGGCGGTGATCGCCTTCTCGACCTTCTGCACCTGGCCGTGGTTGGCCTTGGTGTTGACGACGTAGCTGAGCAGCGGACCGGTCGTCGAGCCCGCCGAGGGGGCCGCGACGGCGGTGCCGGCCGGGAGCGCGAGGGCGCCGGCGGTGGCGAGCACGAGGCCCACCGCCGCGAACCGGGTCCGGCTGATCCGAGGAACTCTCATAGGGGTTGGCCCTCCCGAGTCGTCATGCGGCAGCTGCGGTGTGGCAGGTGCGCCTGGAATGATCGGGACGCTAATGAATATTCGCTGATAAGCGCAAGAGGTAGTCATCTAATCGTCACATGTTGGCCAACATCGGAACCGAGGAGTCCGGAGGCCCAACACGTCAACAGAGTTGAAGAGTGTTAAAAAGTGACGGTTCGCCGACGTGCTACGGTGCGCCGGGCAGTGAGTACAGCGCGCGGGCGTTGTCCGCGGCGACCAGCCGGGCCAGCCGCCGCGCGTCCGCCGCCGAACAGGCGCCACCCGCCTGCCAGTCGGCCAGCACCGCCCCCAGTCCGTACCGGA
Organism: Kitasatospora sp. NPDC088264; assembly: GCF_040685715.1. NCBI lineage: Bacteria > Bacillati > Actinomycetota > Actinomycetes > Kitasatosporales > Streptomycetaceae > Kitasatospora > Kitasatospora sp. NPDC088264. Next base: position 218,591 of record NZ_JBFBIR010000004.1, on the reverse strand, counting down.
ACTGGGCGGCGCCCACCAGGTACAACTCGGGCAGCCCGTACGCGTCGGTGGAGAACAACAGCTTGCCGAACGGCGCCAGTTCCAGCATCTCGCCCAGCACCGCCGCCACCCGCGGGCCGGTGTAGGAGGCGGTCAGCCCGAGGTCGGTGTACACCGTCGGGAAGGCCTGGGCCAGCCACCCGGCCTGGCGGTGGTACGGGTAGCAGTGCAGCAGCACCAGCGGGACGCCGCTCGGCTCGGCCGCGCGCACGAAACCGGTCAGCAGCGACGGATCGGCCCGGTGCAGGGTGAGGTCGGGATCGCCGAAGCCGGTGTGGAGTTGGAGCGGCAGGCCCAGCCCGGCGCAGACGTCCACGGCCGTCCAGAGCAGGTGGTGCAGCAGCACCGGGTCGGCCAACCGGCCCCGCCCGCCGCGCAGCCAGGCGCCGGCCGCGGCCACCACGGCCGCCCGCGCGGGCCGTTCGGCGGGGGCGGCCAGGCCGTGCCGGTAGGCGAGCACCGACTTGACCGCGACCGCACCCGCGGCCGCCGCCGCCAGCGCCTCCCCGGCGGCCTGCGGCCAGGACTCGGCCGGGCCCGCCACCGCCTCGGCCACCGACTCCAGCCGGACCACCTCGTGCACCACCGCCCCGGCAGCCGCGGCCAGTTCGCCGAGCGGCAGCAGCGGAAGGCCCGCGGCGGTGGTCAGCCCGGTGTCCACCAGGCAGGTGTCCAGCCCGGCGGCGGCCAGCAGGCGGCGGGTGGCCTCGGCGCCGCCCAGCTCGCGCCGCCGGGCCAGGTAGTCGGCGGCCGGGGCGTGCGCGGGCAGGCCGAGGGCGGGCGGGCACCAGCGCCGGACGGCCAGGCCGAGCGCGCTGTCGAAGGGCGAACAGCCGGGCGCGGGCGGTCGGTCGGACTCGGTGAGCAGCCCGGCCAGGGCGTCGTCGGCGAGGTCGGCCGCCACCACGCTGTGGCAGTGGTGGTCGACCAGCGCGGGCACCGCCAGGGCCCCGGCGGGCACCGGTCAGTACCGCCAGCGGGTGGCGGCGACCAGCTGCTCGGGGGTGGCGACGGCGTACTGCTCGCCCTCGGCCCGGCGCACCGCCAGCACCGCCTCGTACAGCGGCCCGCCGAGCGCCTCGCGCAGCACCGCCGATCGCTCGAACGCGGCCAGCGCCTCCGCCGGGCCGGTCGGCAGCCGGGGCACCGAGCCGGGCTCGGCGGCGGCCGGGTCCCCGGTGAACTCCGGTGGCAGCGAGAGGTGTCGGTCGAGACCGACGAGACCGGCGGCGAGCACCGCGCCGACCGCCAGGTACGGATTGGCGCTGGCGTCGAAGCACTTGACCTCGGCGTTGGCGGCGGCGGCCCGCTCCCCCGTGGAGCCCGTCACCAGGCGCAGCGCGGCCTCGCGGTTCTCCAGGCCCCAGCACTGGTAGGCGCCGGCCCAGTGCGAGGGCACCAGCCGCAGGTAACCGGCCGGGCTGGAGCAGCCCAGCACCAGGAGTTCGGGCAGCGCGCCGAGCACCCCGGCGAGGAAGCCCTCGGCCTCGGCGGTCAGGCCGTGCGGGCCGGGGCCGCCGTGGCCGAGGTTGTGGCCGTCCCGCCAGAGGCTCAGGTGCAGGTGCCCGCCGTTGCCGACCGCGCCGGGCTCGACCACGGGGGCGAAGGAGACCCGCAGGCCGTGCCGGGCGGAGACGGCCCGCACGGTGTGCCGGACCAGGACGGAGGTGTCGGCGGCGCCGACCGGGCCCTCGGGGGCCACCGAGACCTCGAACTGGCCCGGGGCGTACTCGGGGTGGATCTGCAGGACGGTCAGCCCCTGCTCGCCGAGGGCGCGCAGGACGTCCCGCAGGTAGTCGGTGAGGTCGGTGAGCCGGTGCATCCCGTACGCGGGGCCGTGTGTCGGGTACTGCGGCTCGTCCTGCGGGCCGCCGGCGAGGGCGACCACCCACTCGACCTCGATGCCGGCCCGCAGGGTCAGCCCGCGCTCGGCGGCGGCGGCCTCCATCCGGCGGGCGAACAGCCGCTGGCAGCCGGGGTGCGGGGTGCCGGCCTGGGTGTGCCGGTCCCCCGGGGCCCAGGCCCAGCCGGGCTGGGCGGCCAGCGGGACGACCCGGTCGAGGTCGGGGTAGAGCCGCAGGTCCCCGGTGGGGCCGCCGGTGCTCGGGCTGGTGGTGATGCCGTCGTCGGCGAGGAAGACGTCGAAGCAGGGTGCGGCGCCGACGCCCCACTGCGCGGCGTGCACCAGGGCGCCCAGCGGGACGGCCTTGACCCGGGTGATGCCCGCGTTGTCCACCCAGGTGACGGCCACCGCGTCGACGGCGGCGGTGCGCAGCCGGTCGACGGCGGCCTCGGCCTGTTCGACGCGCGCGGCGCACGGGGGCAGCGTGACGGCGGCGAGGTGCCCACCGAGGCCTCCGGCCGGGCCGGTGGAGCCGGTGGCGGACGCGGCGGGGCCGGCGGCGGTTCCGAGGGTCATGCCCCCATGTTGCCCCGCCCGTCGCGGCCGGGTAACTCCCCTATCGAGTGGTCCCCGTGGACGCCTGTCCGCCCGTTCACCCGTTCGGGCCGCCGCCAGGCCCCACCCCGCCGTCCCGATGCCTTTTGTGACGCCCGCACCCCTTCCTACTCGCGGGTAGCTTCGCTACAGTGGCCGGACGCACCACCGCCGGGCTACGGGAGCCGCACCGGCGGGGGCCTGCGGTCGCCGTGTCCACGGCGGGCGCGCGGTGCGTCATTCACCGGCCGGCGCCGCGAACCGCGGCGGGCCGGGTCTCCTTCCTCGTATCAGAGCCGCTTCCTTTCACCCTTGAGCGCCTGAGCACCACGGCACACCCCTCAGTTCGGCCGGAGCGGACCGGCCGCCGCGGCGGTGTGCCGGAACCCGTCATCTCCCCAGCCCCGCGCGCGGACCCTCCCCCGGCGGCGGCCGCCCCCGCCGCACGCGCGGGCGCGGCGGCCCGGCCGCCGGGGCGTGCGCGGGCCCTTCAGGACTAGGAGTCAGGACAGATGGAGCGTCCCTTTTCCACGGTCGCCGTCGTCGGCCTCGGCACGATGGGTGCCGGTGTCGCGGTGGCCGTCGCCAGGAGCGGCCGCCGGGTGATCGGCATCGAGGCCACCGAGGACTCGGCCGCCCGGGCACTGGCCCGGATCGAGGAGGCGACCGCGCACGCGGTCGACCGGGAGCGGATCACCGCCGGGGAGCGCACCGCGCTGCTGGCGCTGATCTCGGTCGGCCACGAGCTGTCGGCCGCCGCCGGGGCCGAGCTGGTGATCGAGGAGGTGCCCGAGCAGCTGGAGCTGAAGCGGGAGCTCTTCGCCGAACTGGACCGGATCTGCCCGGCGGAGACGGTGCTGGCCACCGGCACCACCGCGCTCTCGGTGACCCGGATCGCCGCCGCGACCGCCCGCCCGGAGCGGGTGCTGGGCCTGCACTTCTTCAACCCGGTGCACAGCATGAAGCTGGTCGAGGTGGTCCGCACGGTGCTGACCTCCCCGCAGGTCGCCGAGGACGCCGCCGCGTTCGCCCGGGACCTCGGCAAGGAGCCGGTGGCGGCCGGCGACCGGGCCGGCTTCGTCGTCAACGGCCTGCTGTTCGCGTACCTGAACCAGGCCGCCGCGATGTACGAGTCCAAGTACGCCTCCAGGGAGGACATCGACGCCGCGATGCGGCTCGGCTGCGGCCTGCCGATGGGCCCGCTGGCGCTGCTCGACCTGATCGGCGTGGACACCGCGCGGACCGTCCTGGAGGCGATGTACGAGCAGTCCCGGGACCGCCTGCACGCGCCCGCCCCGATCCTCGGCCAGCTGGTCGCGGCCGGGCTGCTGGGCCGCAAGTCCGGCCGCGGCTTCTACACCTACGAGGCGCCCGGCTCGTCCAGGGCCGTCGACGCGGCGGCCGGCCCGGCGCGGGCCGCGGTGGCGGGCCGGGAGGTCCGCGCGGTCGGCGTCTGCGGCTCGGGCACCATGGCGACCGGCATCGCCGAGGTCTTCGCCAAGGCCGGCCGCCCGGTGCTGCTGGCCGCCCGCAGCCAGGAGAAGGCCGACCGGGCCAAGGCGCAGCTGGCGAAGTCGCTGGCGCGCGCGGTCGACCGGGGCCGGCTGAGCGCGCAGGCGCGGGACGCCGCGCTGGCGCTGGTCACCCCGGTCGGCCAGTACGCCGAGCTGGCCGAGGTGGACCTGGTGATCGAGGCGGTGGCCGAGGACCTGGCGGTCAAGCGCGAGCTGTTCGCCACCCTGGACAAGATCGTCAGGCCGGGAGCGGTGCTCGCCACCACCACCTCCTCGCTGCCGGTGATCAGCTGCGCGACGGCCACCTCGCGGCCGCAGGACGTGATCGGCATGCACTTCTTCAACCCGGCGCCGGCCATGAAGCTGGTCGAGGTGGTCTCCACCGTGCTGACCGCGCCGGACGTCACCGCGACCGTGCTGGAGCTGACCGCCGAGGTCCGCAAGCACCCGGTGGAGTGCGGCGACCGGGCCGGCTTCATCGTCAACGCGCTGCTCTTCCCCTACCTGAACGACGCGGTGCGGATGCTCCAGGAGCACTACGCGACGGTGGACGACATCGACACCGCGATGAAGCTGGGCTGCGGCTACCCGATGGGCCCGTTCGAGCTGTTGGACGTGGTCGGCCTGGACGTCTCGCTGACCATCGAGCAGGTGCTGCACCAGGAGTTCCGCGAACCGGGCCTGGCCGCCGCGCCGCTGCTGGAGCACCTGGTCGCCGCCGGCTGCCTGGGCCGCAAGACCGGCCGCGGCTTCCGCGACCACGCGCGCCGGTGACCACGCCGGCTGCCGGGGGCGCCGCCGCGCGCGAGGCGGCGCCGCCCGGGACCGGGTCCGGCCCGGCCAGACCGGGCTGGAGCCCGGGGACGGTGTCCGCGCGCTGGCCCAGACCGGCCGTCACCGGCCCGGTCGCACCGGTCCGTCGGGGAAGGGCCGCGGCCGAACCGCCGGGGCCGTGTAGCGTTCCGGACATGGATCGGGTTCAGTCAGCCACCCCGCAGCACTCCGCCGGACCGCGCGGCGCCGACCGGACGGGCTCCTCGACCGGGGGCACCGGGCCGGAAGGGGGGCCGGGCAGCCGCCGGGCGGCGGCGCAGCGCCAGCAGATGCGTCAGGACCTGGCCACGGCCGCGATGGAGCTGTTCTCCTCGCAGGGCTACGAGGAGACCACGGTCGACCAGATCGCGGCCGCCGCCGGGGTGGCCCGGCGGACCTTCTTCCGGTACTTCCGGTCGAAGGAGGAGGCGATCTTCCCGGACCACGACGACACCCTCGTCCGGGTGGCCGACCTGCTGGCCAGCGCCGAGCCGGAGGAGCACCCGCTGGACGTGGTCTGCCGCGGCATCAAGGAGGTGCTGCGGATGTACGCCTCGACGCCGGGGGTGTCGGTCGCGCGGTACCAGCTGATCCGTCAGGTCCCGGCGCTGCGCGAGCGGGAGATCGCCGTGGTGGCCCGGTACGAGCGGCTGTTCACCCGGTACCTGCTGGGCCGCTTCGACACCGGGGAGTCCATCCCGTCGGGCTGGCAGCGCGGCGGCGAGGACGACTCGATGCTGGCCGAGGTGTCGGCGGCGGCGGTCGTCGCGGCGCACAACCACGTGCTGCGGCGCTGGCTGCGGGCCGGCGGGCGCGGGGACGTGGAGGCGCAGCTGGACCACTCCTTCGAGGTGATCCGGCGGACCTTCTGGGCCTCCAGCACGCCGGGTGCCAGACGCCGCGGCTCCCTGGTGGCACCGGGTGCCAATGGGGCTCCCGGTGACGTGCTGGCCGAGAGCGCACTGAGTGCCAGTCCTGGAGGTGAGGTACTCATCACAGTCGCCCGGACGGACGCTCCGCTGGACGTGGTGGTGGACAGCATCCGGGCCGCACTGAGTGGCGCCAGGGAGTCCTGAGCCCATCATCTAGCCAGGTCAGAGCGATATCGAGGGCCCGCGTCGAGCAGTCGACGCGGGCCCTTTCGATATCCGCCGCAGCGCGTTCAGGGGCCGCTCCAGCGCGCCGGAATTCGTGACACCCGGTGTCTTTACGAGTGGCACAGGGTGCCACTACCTTGTTACTCACCAGTCGCGGCGCCGCGGCTCCCCACCTCGGCGCGCCGTCGTCCGGCGTTCCCACACCCCGGGAGCAGTGCGCGTTCGGCCCGGTCCACCCGGGCGCCCAGCCCGACCACCCACCACCCACCTCAGCGAAGCCGGTGTCCGCTCCCGGCTACCCCAGACGCCCTGTGCCCTCACACAGGTACGCCTTCGGAGGCAGCCATGCAGGAAATCCTCGACGCGATCCTCAGCAACGACGCCACGTCGGAGGACTTCGCCGCCGTCAAGCTTCCCGAGTCCTACCGAGCGGTGACGCTCCACAAGGACGAGGAGCAGCTGTTCGCGGGCCTCGACAGCCGCGACAAGGACCCCCGCAAGTCCCTTCACCTCGACGAGGTCGCCCTGCCCGAGCTGGGCCCCGGCGAGGCGCTGGTCGCCGTCATGGCCAGCGCGGTGAACTACAACACCGTCTGGAGCTCGATCTTCGAGCCGGTCTCCACCTTCTCCTTCCTGGAGCGCTACGGCCGGCTGTCGCCGCTCACCAAGCGCCACGACCTGCCGTACCACGTCCTCGGCTCCGACCTCGCGGGCGTGGTGCTGCGCACCGGCGCCGGCGTCAACGCCTGGAAGCCCGGCGACGAGGTCGTCGCGCACTGCCTCTCCGTCGAGCTGGAGTCCCCGGACGGCCACAACGACACGATGATGGACCCCGAGCAGCGCATCTGGGGCTTCGAGACCAACTTCGGCGGGCTGGCCCAGATCGCCCTGGTGAAGACCAACCAGCTGCTGCCCAAGCCCAAGCACCTCACCTGGGAGGAGGCCGCCTCCCCCGGCCTGGTCAACTCCACCGCGTACCGCCAGCTGGTCTCGCGCAACGGCGCCGGCATGAAGCAGGGCGACAACGTGCTGATCTGGGGAGCCAGCGGCGGCCTCGGCTCGTACGCCACCCAGTACGCGCTGGCCGGCGGCGCCACCCCGATCTGTGTGGTCTCCAACGACCAGAAGGCCGCGATCTGCCGCGCCATGGGCGCCGAGGCGATCATCGACCGCTCCGCCGAGGGCTACCGGTTCTGGAAGGACGAGCACACCCAGGACCCGCGCGAGTGGAAGCGCCTGGGCGCGAAGATCCGCGAGTTCACCGGCGGCGAGGACGTCGACATCGTCTTCGAGCACCCGGGCCGGGAGACCTTCGGCGCCTCGGTGTACGTCACCCGCAAGGGCGGCACCATCGTCACCTGCGCCTCCACCTCCGGCTTCATGCACCAGTACGACAACCGCTACCTGTGGATGTCGCTCAAGCGCATCGTCGGCTCGCACTTCGCCAACTACCGCGAGGCCTTCGAGGCCAACCGCCTGATCGCCAAGGGCCGGATCCACCCGACCCTGTCCAAGGTCTACTCCCTGGAGGAGACCGGTCAGGCCGCCCTCGACGTGCACCACAACAAGCACCAGGGCAAGGTCGGCGTGCTCTGCCTGGCGCCGGAGGAGGGCCTGGGCGTGCGCGACCACGCGCTGCGCGAGCAGCACCTGCCGGCGATCAACCGCTTCCGGAACGTCTGAGGCCGATCCGATGACCGATCAGCACAAGCGCGACCGCCCCTGGCTGATGCGCACCTACGCCGGGCACTCCACCGCGAGCGACTCCAACGCGCTCTACCGGCGGAACCTGGCGAAGGGCCAGACGGGCCTCTCCGTCGCCTTCGACCTGCCGACCCAGACCGGCTACGACTCCGACCACCTCCTCGCCCGCGGCGAGGTGGGCCGGGTCGGCGTCCCGGTCGGCCACGTCGGCGACATGCGCACCCTGTTCGACGGCATCCCGCTCGAACAGACCAACACCTCCATGACGATCAACGCCACCGCGATGTGGCTGCTGGCGCTCTACCAGGTGGTCGCCGAGGAGCAGGGCGCCGACATCGCCAAGCTCACCGGCACCACCCAGAACGACATCGTCAAGGAGTACCTCTCGCGCGGGACGCACGTCTTCCCGCCCGGCCCCTCGGTGCGCCTGATCACCGACATGATCGCCTACACCGTCGGCCGCATCCCCAAGTGGAACCCGATCAACATCTGCAGCTACCACCTGCAGGAGGCCGGGGCCACGCCCGTCCAGGAGATCGCCTACGCGATGTGCACCGCCATCTCGGTGCTCGACGCCGTCCGCGACTCCGGCCAGGTGCCGGCCGAGCGGATGGGCGAGGTGGTCGCCCGGATCTCCTTCTTCGTCAACGCCGGCGTGCGCTTCGTCGAGGAGATGTGCAAGATGCGCGCCTTCGCCCAGCTGTGGGAGAAGGTCACGCTGGAGCGCTACGGCGTCCAGGACCCGAAGCAGCGCCGCTTCCGCTACGGCGTCCAGGTCAACTCGCTCGGCCTGACCGAGGCCCAGCCGGAGAACAACGTCCAGCGGATCGTCCTGGAGATGCTGGCCGTCACCCTCTCCAAGGACGCCCGCGCCCGCGCCGTCCAACTGCCCGCCTGGAACGAGGCGCTGGGCCTGCCCCGGCCCTGGGACCAGCAGTGGTCGCTGCGGATCCAGCAGGTGCTGGCCTACGAGTCGGACCTGCTGGAGTACGGCGACCTCTTCAACGGCTCCGAGGTGGTCGAGGCCAAGACCGCCCAGCTGCTGGCCGGCGCCGAGGCGGAGATCGCCAAGGTGCTGGCCATGGGCGGGGTGATTCCGGCCGTGGAGTCCGGCTACCTGAAGTCCAACCTGGTCTCCTCGCACGCCGCCCGGCGGGCCCGGATCGAGTCCGGCGAGGACAGGATCGTCGGCGTCAACTGCTTCGACACCACCGAGGAGAGCCCGCTCACGGCCGACCTCGACACCGCCATCATGGTCGTCGACCCGGCCTCCGAGCAGTCCGTGCTCGCCGCCCTGGAGGCCTGGCGCGGACAGCGCGACGAGGCCGCCGTCCAGACCGCGCTGGCCGAGCTCAAGGCCACCGCGGCCACCGACGCCAACCTGGTGCCGGCCACGCTCGCCTGCGCCCGGGCCGGCGTCACCACCGGCGAGTGGGCCTTCGCCCTGCGCGAGGTCTTCGGCGAGTACCGCGCGCCCACCGGCGTCGGCGGCGCCCCGGTCGCGGTGTCCGCCGAACCCGGCGGGGAACTGGCCGCGGTGCGCGCCGCCGTCGCCGCCACCGCCGAGGAGCTGGGCTCCGGCAAGCTGCGCCTGCTGGTCGGCAAGCCCGGCCTGGACGGGCACTCCAACGGCGCCGAGCAGATCGCCGTCCGGGCCCGCGACGCCGGGTTCGAGGTGGTCTACCAGGGCATCCGGCTGACCCCCGAGCAGATCGTCTCCGCCGCCGTCGCGGAGGACGTGCACTGCGTGGGCCTGTCGATCCTCTCCGGCGCCCACTGCGAGCTGGTGCCCGACGTCCTGCGCCGGCTGCGCCGGGCCGGGGTGCAGGATGTCCCGGTGATCGTGGGTGGCATCATCCCGGCAGCGGACGGCGAGGCCCTCAAGGCCGCCGGCGTCGCCGCCGTGTTCACCCCGAAGGACTTCGGCATCACCACCATCATCGGCCGGATCGTGGACGAGATCCGGCTCGCCAACAAGCTCCAGCCCTGGACGCCCGCACCCGCGCCCACCAGCTGACCACTGGGAAGGAACCGACCCACCCTCATGTCTGCCCACCCGTCGCCCGCCGCCACCTTCAACCGACTGCGCCCGCGCCGCTCCTGCCTCGCCGTGCCCGGCAGCAACCCGCGCTTCCTGGAGAAGGCCCAGGGCCTCCCCGCCGACCAGGTCTTCCTCGACCTGGAGGACGCCTGCGCCCCCCTGGCCAAGGAGAGCGCCCGCCACCACATCGTCGACGCGCTCAACAACGGCGACTGGGGCGGCAAGACCCGCGTCGTCCGGGTCAACGACTGGACCACCCACTGGACCTACCGCGACGTGATCACCGTCGTCGAGGGCGCCGGCCCCAACCTCGACTGCATCATGCTGCCCAAGGTCCAGGACGCCGAACAGGTCAAGGCGCTCGACCTGCTGCTCACCCAGATCGAGAAGACCATGGGCTTCGAGGTCGGCCGGATCGGCATCGAGGCGCAGATCGAGAACGCCAAGGGCCTGGTCAACGTCGACGCCATCGCCGAGGCCTCGCCCCGGCTGGAGACCATCATCTTCGGCCCCGCCGACTTCATGGCCTCCATCAACATGAAGTCCCTGGTGGTCGGCGAGCAGCCGGCCGGCTACCCGGCCGACGCCTACCACTACATCCTGATGCGCATCCTGATGGCCGCCCGCGCCAACGACCTCCAGGCGATCGACGGCCCGTACCTGCAGATCCGCAACCAGGAGGGCTACCGCGAGGTCGCCCGGCGCGCCGCAGCCCTCGGCTTCGACGGCAAGTGGGTGCTCCACCCCGACCAGGTCGGCGCCGCGAACGAGATCTTCTCGCCCTCCCAGGAGGACTACGACCACGCCGAGCTGATCCTCGACGCCTACGACTGGTGCACCTCCGAGGCGGGCGGCGCCAAGGGCTCCGCGATGCTCGGCGACGAGATGATCGACGAGGCCAGCCGCAAGATGGCCCTGGTCATCGCCGGTAAGGGCCGGGCCGCCGGCCTGGAGCGCACCACCAAGTTCGAGATCCCGGAAAGCTGAGGCCCGACGCGATGCAGTTCGGACGCACCTACGAGGAGTTCGAGGTCGGCGCGGTCTACAAGCACTGGCCCGGCAAGACCGTCACCGAGTACGACGACCACCTCTTCTGCCTGCTCACCATGAACCACCACCCGCTCCACCTGGACACCAACTACGCCGAGCGGACGACGGACTTCGGCAGGAACGTGGTGGTGGGCAACTACGTCTACTCGCTGCTGCTGGGCATGTCCGTCCCGGACGTCTCCGGCAAGGCCATCGCCAACCTGGAGATCGAGTCGCTGCGGCACGTCGCGCCGACCTTCCACGGCGACACCCTCTACGGCGAGACCACCGTCCTCGACAAGTGGCCGTCCAAGTCCAAGGACGACCGCGGCATCGTGTACGTCGAGACCAAGGGGTACAAGCAGGACGGCACGGTCGTCTGCATCTTCCGCCGCAAGGTGATGGTGCCGACCGAGACGTACGTCAAGGAGCGCGGCGGCGAGCAGCCCGGCCGCCCGACTCCCCTCTCCTAGGGCCCCGAATCCCCTGAGACCCCGGAGGGGCCGGCCGCCGTCATCGGCCGGCCCCCACCCGGAACGGGGGCCCTGCCGCCGCAGCCACGCCGGCAGGGCCCCCGGCAATCCCCCCCCCGCCCCCTTAAACCTTTCGGAGCCGCACGATGGGACGCCTGGCACAGACCGACGGCCTCACCGAGATCCAGCGGGACATCCTCGCCACCGTGCGGGATTTCGTCGACAAGGAGATCATTCCGGTCGCGACCGAGCTGGAACACCAGGACGAGTACCCGACCGCCATCGTCGAGGGGATGAAGCAGCTCGGCCTCTTCGGCCTCACCATCCCCGAGGAGTACGGCGGCCTCGGCGAGTCGCTGCTCACCTACGCCCTGGTGGTCGAGGAGATCGCCCGCGGCTGGATGAGCGTGTCCGGCATCGTCAACACCCACTTCATCGTGGCGCACATGATCAACGCCCACGGCACCCAGGAGCAGAAGGACCACTTCCTGCCGAGGATGGCCGCCGGGGAAATCCGCGGCGCGTTCTCGATGTCCGAGCCCGGCCTCGGCTCCGACGTTTCGGCCATCTCCACCAAGGGCGTCAAGGACGGGGAGTCCTACGTCCTCAACGGCCAGAAGATGTGGCTCACCAACGGCGGCACCTCCACCCTCGTCGCGGTCCTGTGCAAGACCGACGAGGGCGGCAGCACCCCGTACAAGAACATGACCACCTTCCTGATCGAGAAGACCCCCGGATTCGGCCCGAACCCGACCGTCCCCGGCCTCACCGTGCCCGGGAAGATCGAGAAGATGGGCTACAAGGGCGTCGACACCACCGAACTGGTCCTCCAGGACGTCCGGATCCCGGCCGACCGCGTCCTCGGCGGCGTCCCCGGGCGCGGCTTCTACCAGATGATGGACGGCGTCGAGGTCGGCCGCGTCAACGTCGCCGCCCGCGGCTGCGGCGTCGCCCGCCGCGCCTTCGAACTCGGCATCTCCTACGCCCAGCAGCGCTCCACCTTCGGCAAGAAGATCGCCGAGCACCAGGCCATCCAGTTCAAGCTCGCCGAGATGGCCACCAAGGTCGAGGCCGCCCACCAGATGATGGTCATGGCCGCCCGCAAGAAGGACGGCGGCGAGCGCAACGACCTCGAGGCCGGCATGGCCAAGTACCTCGCCTCCGAGTACTGCAAGGAGGTCGTCGAGGACGCGTTCCGCATCCACGGCGGCTACGGCTTCTCCAAGGAGTACGAGATCGAGCGGCTCTACCGCGAGGCCCCGATGCTGCTCATCGGTGAAGGAACTGCGGAGATCCAGAAGATGATCGTCGGACGCCGACTCCTGGAGGAGTACCGGATCGCGGAGTGAGCACCGGGTCACCCCGGCTCGACGAGCGGCCCCCGGGGCGCTCCGGGCCGGCTGGACGACCCCTTCCGAACCGCCGGTCGACGGGCGTGCGGGCCCGTCCCGGCCACCCGCCGTGCCATCACGGCCCCGGCCTGGTCCGCCGGGGTCCGGCACGGCCCTCCGGAAGCGGCCGCAGGGCGTACAGCTGCGGCGACACGCCCCGCGGCCGCTTCCGCACACCCTCGACGGGCCGTGTCCCGCACCCCCGGCGACCGCGAACGGCCCGTTCCGCCCACCGGGTTCCGCCGACAGGCCTGTTGAGACAAGTGTCACCAGCCCCGTCCGGTCCCTTGGGAACCGGACCGGGGCGAGCTACGGTCGTAGAGGTGGGACGCGCACACGCGCTTCCACCGGACACGTGAACGAGCAGGCGGGTTGCCCACCCACCGTGTGCTCCCGATAGCATCCACCGGGACAGCAAGCCGTCCCTCTATTACCCGATCCCGCGGTGGCCCCCGTCCAGCGGCCATGATCCCCCGCGACAAAGGTCTTCGATGCCCATCAGCCCGTCCCCTCACACCTCCGTCACGGACCGCGATGCCCTCGCAGCCACGACGGCCGGTCGGCGACCCCGCGTGACCATCGCGCGCGGAGCCACCCCCTGGTTCGTCCCCACCCTCGCCACGGCCGCCGTGACCACCGCCCTCACCCGGCGCAGCGGCAAGTGGGCCCTGGCAGCGGTACCCGCCTGTGCGCTCGGCGCGGGCATGCTGTGGTTCTTCCGCGACCCCGAGCGTGAGATCGGCGCGGGCAGAGTGATCTCCCCCGCCGACGGCGTGGTGCAGAGCATCGACGCCTGGCCGGACGGCCGCACCCGGGTCGCGATCTTCATGAGCCCGCTCAACGTCCACGTCAACCGCGCGCCCCTGCCCGGCACGGTGACGTCGGTCGAGCACGTCGCGGGCGGCTTCGTCCCCGCGTTCAACAAGGACAGCGACCAGAACGAGCGGGTCGTCTGGCACTTCGACACCGAGCTCGGCGACATCGAGATGGTGCAGATCGCGGGGGCCGTGGCCCGTCGCATCGTGCCGTACGTCGCCGCCGGTACCAAGGTCGAGCAGGGCGACCGGATCGGTCTGATCCGGTTCGGCTCCCGGGTCGACACCTACCTGCCGGCCGGCGTCGAGGTCGGCGTCGAGGTCGGCCAGAAGACCACAGCCGGGGTGACGCGCCTTGACCGTGACTGATCCTGAGACAATCGTCGGCCTGGACGACGAGGAGACGGCCCTGCGCCGTCGCCGCTGGGCCCGCGACCGCGAGCTGCGCGCCCCGCGCTCTCCCCAGCACCTGTCCACCGCCGACTTCCTGACCCTGGGGAACGCCGTCTGCGGCTTCCTGGCGATCTACTCGATCACCACCGGGGTCCTGGTCCCGCACATCACCAACCCGGACGCCGCACCCGACCGGCACAGCGCCGCCACCGCGGTCACGCTGCTGCTCATCGGCTCCATGTGCGACCTCTTCGACGGGCTGGTGGCGCGCAAGCTCCGCTCCTCCGCCCTCGGAGCGGAACTGGACAACCTGGCCGACCTGATCAGCTTCGGCATCGCGCCGGCCTACTTCGTCGCCGTCTGGGGCATGGTCTCGCAGGGCTCCAACAGCAAGCTCTCGGCGCTCATCGCGATCACCGTCCTGCTCGCGGTCGTCCTGCGGCTCGCCCGCTTCTCCGCCGTCAAGATGCGGCCCGGGGTGTTCCAGGGCATGCCCTGCCCGATGGGCGCGATGACGGTCATCGCCATCGTGCTGCTCGACCCGCCGTTCCTGCCCGGTCTGCTCGCCATCTTCGGCGCCGCGTACCTCATGGTCAGCCGGATCGAGTACCCCAAGCCCCAGGGGCTGCTGGCCACCGCCACGCTGTGCTGGATCGTCGTCTCGATCGGCTGCCTCGCGGCCTGGGCGACCGGCCTGCCCGGCGGCGACGCCCTGATGCACGTCGGTGCCTTCGCCCAGATCACGCTCGCCGCGATGGCCCCGCTGCTGGTCATCCGGCGCAAGGTCGGACAGAAGGTCGGCGACGTCCGCGCCAGGCGGGCGGAGTCCCGCCTCGGCTGAGTCGTTCCCGTACGCGAGAGGGGCCCGGATCCAGTCGGATCCGGGCCCCTCTTCGTCGTGCCCGCTCTTCTCCTCGTCGCGCTCGTTCTTCGACGGGCGCTGCTACGCGCCGCCGGTGTGCACGCTGAACGCCGAGCGGCGGGCCGCCCGCGCCACGCCCGGATCCGGGTGCACGCCCGAGACCGCCGTCAGCACCGAGGCCGCCCGCGGGTGCCCCGACTGCCGGGCCCGGGCGAACAACCGCACCGGATCGCCAGCCGCGGCGCCCTCGACGTGGCCCACCAGCAGCTCCGTCTCGCCGTGGTCCAGCACCGCCGCAGCCGTGTCCACCCACAGCCAGGCCGCGTCCTCCGCCCCCAGCACGTCCGCCGGCGAAACGCCCTCGTCCGAGCGTTCCGCCAGCCACAACAGCGCGTACGGGCGCAGCACCGGCTCGTCCACCGATGCCCGCACCGCCTGCTCGGCCGGGCCGCCGGCCACCCGCAGCGCCTCGAAGGCCAGCCCGCGCACCAGCGCGTCGTCCCCCTGCGCCGCGTCCAGCAGCTCCGCCACCGCCCGATCGGCCGGACGGGCCGCCACCCAGGCGCGGAACTCGGCCCGCGCCGGGCCCGGCGAGTAGTCCGCGCAGGCGTTCAGCAGCTCGAAGGCGCTCTGCTCGATGTGCCCGGCCGCGGTCTGCGCGACCGTGCAGATCTCCTCCAGCTTCGCCCGCACCGCCCAGTGGCCCAGCGGCGACAGCTCGGCGGCCTCGTCCCTGCGGACCACGGCCCCAACGGCCGCCAGGCCGTCCAGCATCCAGTCCAGGACCGCGGCCACGTCCGCCGGCGACGGCGGGGTGTCGATCTGCGGCTCCCGGCACGTGCCGCGGACCGCCGAGACCGCCGAGGCGGCGTGCGGCACGGGCGACAGGCCCGAACCGTCCGTGCCGCCCACCCGCCGCTCGTCCAGCCCCCGGCGCAGCAGCTCCAGCAGTTCGCCGTCCGACACCGGACCGGCCACCAGGTGCAGGAACGACAGCAGTTGCGGCGCCTGGTCCACCGCCTGGCCGGCCAGCACCGCGAACACGCCCCGCAGGGCGGCGGGCGGCACCGGGGCGAGCAGCGTCCAGGCGTCGAACAGCGCCGACCAGCCGCGGACGACCGCCTCGTCGTCGTGCTCCCAGGCGTGCAGGCGCCAACCCGGGACCGCACCGCCGTCCCTGGCCTCCACCAGGCCGACCAGCAGCGCCTGCCCCCACGCCTTGGCGGCGGCGCCGACCGTCATGGCCAGCGCCCGACCCGCCGCACGGGCGTCATCGGGCAGCAGCTCGCCCCGCTTGTCGACCTCTTCCAGGTCCCCCGCCCAGCGGGCGATCCGGACGGCGTCCACCAGCATCCGGCGGGCCAGCGGCGCCAGCTCGGCCGGCGCGGGGAAGCCCTCCGGTACGGGAACCCTCCCCCGACCGGGCGCCGCAGCGGGCCCTCGTCGGCGGGGTACCCCGGCCCCGCCCGGCTTGCCGGCGGCGGGCCGGTGGGCCGTACCGGGGAGACGGGTCACCGTCGCACCAGTACCGATCGTCGGAGGGAGCGGGGCATCACGGTCGCGCGGATTCCGAGACGTCACGTCGAGCAGTCTTCCCCTTGTACCGGCCTTCTGTCACATCCGGTTGGCTGTACGGACGGGCGGCCGTCGACGGCACCTCCCCAAGATCGGGCAACAATCGGGCAACAGAGGCAAACCGCCTGGCCGGAAACAGGTGGCGGGGTCATGCCATCACGGCTCAACCCTTGCGGCGACGGTCGCGCTACCCGCCCGACCGGTCACACTCCGTGGCCGACAGGTGAGGTCCGGGTTCCGTACGGAGGCCCCGCGGGTGTGACTTCTCACGCGGGGGGGCTGGGTTCAGAGAAGGGGGGTGAGCCAGCGGCGGAGGAGTTCGGTGTAGTGGGTGGGGGCGGAGTTCCAGAGGGTGGCGTGGTCGGCGCCCGGGAAAGGCCGGAGGCTGACCACGCCGGGGCGGGCGGCGGCGAGGCGCTCGGCGGCGCGGAAGGGGGCGACCTGGTCGTCGGGGCTGTGCAGGAGGAGGGTGGGGACGCGCAGGTCGGCGCCCTCGGCGATGCGGCTGAAGTCGGCGAGGTCGACGCCGGTGCGGCCCTCGGCGGCGAGGGCGCCGAGCTCGGCGGCGGCGCCGGTGTAGCCGGCCCGGGCGGCGCCGCGGCGGGCGGTGGCGGGCAGGTCGAGGACCGGCGAGTCCAGGACGAGGCCGCTGATGGCATGGGCCCAGGCGGAGCGGGAGGCCGTCTGGAGGGCCATGGTGGCGCCGAGGGACCAGCCGTACAGGATGACCCGGCCGGCGCCGCTGTCGAGGGCGAGCCGTACCGCCGACTCGACGTCGCGCCACTCGGTCTCGCCGAAGTGGCCGAGCCCGTCCGGCGAGGCCGGGGCGCCCTGGTCGCCGCGGTAGGTGACGGCGAGGGCGGGCAGGGCGAGGCGGTCGAGGACGGGGAGGACCGGGAGGGTCTGCTGCCGGTCGGCGCCGGGGCCGTGGACGAGGATCACCCAGGTGCCGCGTTTGCCGTCGAGGCGCCAGGCGGGGAGGGCGCCGAGTTCGCCGTCGGCGGCGGTGTCGGTGAAGGGGAGGCCGAGCGCCTCGGTGGGGTCGCCGAGGTGGACGCGGGGGGTGAAGCGGACCTCGGTGCCGGGGGTGAGGGTGCCCCGGTCCGCGCGGACGAGGCGGCGGGTGACGCCGTTCTCGTCGCTGTGCAGGACCTCCTCGACGACGGCGTGGCCGTGGTCGTCCCATTCCACGGCCCAGCGGCCGGGGCGCAGGCTCTCGGGGCGGCGGTTGAAGGTGATCCGGCCCGCGGCGAGGCTCCGCACCAGGACGGGGCCGGACTCCCGGGCGGCGCTCGCCGGGTGGACCAGCCGTTCGGAGGCCCGGCGGCCGATCACCAGGACGGCGGCCCCGGCGGCCCCGGCGCCGACGACGGCGGCCGCCACGACGGCCGCGGTTCCCCAACGCATATCGCTCCCCGCTCTGCTGGTCTTGGACCGGACGGTGTCCGGGCGGTGTCCGGGCACCAGTTCACCGGGGGGCCGCGCGGGCGGCCACCGGGCTGGGCCGTCCGGGGCACGGCGGGGCCTCGGGCTGGGCGGGCGTCAGGCAGGGCGGGGCGGGCGGATCGGAGGTGGCGACGGGGCTCCGAGGTGTGACCAACCCCTCCGTGACCTCGGTTGACTCCCGGTTCGGCCGCGTGATGGGATCCTGGGGCCAAACGGAGGCATGCAGAGGAAGCCGGTGCGAGTCCGGCGCGGTCCCGCCACTGTCACCGGGGAGCACGCTCGGAACATTGCCACGGCGGACCGTCAGAAGCCGCTGGAAGGCCCGGGGGTGTGTCCGACCCGGAAGCCAGGAGACTCTCGCCCCCGGTACGTCGATCCAGGGCGCGGACCCTGAGTGAGGACACGCACGCGATGCAGGCTGCCCCGCCCCGCCGGACCCCACGCGGCCTTCCGCCGAACCCGCCGTGCGCCCGCTGACCCGCGCCGCCGCGTTCGCGCTCGGCGCCGCCGCGGGCTTCGCCGCGGACGCCCGCTTCGCCGACCCCCGGCGCGGCCACCCGGTGGCCGTCTTCGGCGGTGCGGCGACCCGGCTGGAGCGGCGGGTGTGGCAGGACGACCGGGTGGCCGGCGCCGGGTACACGGCGCTGTGCGTCGGCGCGGTCGCGGCCGGCGCGGTGGCCCTGGACCGTACGGTGGGCCGGCGTCCGCTGGGCCGGGCCGCGCTGGCGGCCGCCGCGACCTGGACGGTGCTGGGCGGCACCTCGCTGACCCGGGAGGCGCGCACCATCGGCCGGTCGCTGGCCACGGGCGACCTGGCGGCCGCGCGGGAGCGGCTGCCGCACCTGTGCGGGCGGGACCCGAGCGCGCTGGACGGGCCTCAGATCGCCCGCGCGGTGGTCGAGTCGGTGGCCGAGAACACGGCGGACGCCGTGGTGAACGCGCTGGTCTGGGGCACGCTGGCGGGCACCCCGGGGCTGCTGGCGTTCCGCGCGGTGAACACGCTGGACGCGATGGTCGGCCACCGCTCGCCGCGGTACGCCCGGTTCGGCTGGGCCTCGGCCCGGCTGGACGACGTGGCGGGCTGGCCGGGCGCCCGGCTGACGGCTCTGCTCACGGTGGCCGCCGCGCCGCAGCCGAAAACGGCCTGGCGGGTCTGGCGGCGGGACGGTTCGGCGCACCCGAGCCCGAACGCGGGCCAGGCGGAGGCGGCCTTCGCGGGCGCGGTGGGCGTCCGGCTGGGCGGGACCCTCCAGTACGGGGAGCGGGTGGAGCACCGGCCGGTGCTGGGCGCGGAGTTGCGGCCGGTGACGGCGGACGACATCGAGCGGGCCTGCGTGCTCTCCCGGCGGGTGGGCGCGCTGGCCCTGGGTACGACGGTCGCGGGGCACGTCGCGCTGCGCTTGCTGACGACACGGTGGAGGGGAAGGGCATGAGCAACGCACTGCTGGTCGCGGGGACGACCTCGGACGCGGGCAAGAGCGTGGTGACCGCGGGCATCTGCCGCTGGCTGGCCCGGCAGGGGGTGCGGGTCGCGCCGTTCAAGGCGCAGAACATGTCGCTGAACTCCTTCGTCACCGCCGACGGCGCCGAGATCGGCCGGGCGCAGGCGATGCAGGCGCAGGCGGCCAGGGTGGAGCCGGAGGCGGCGATGAACCCGGTGCTGCTGAAGCCGGGGGCGGACGGCCGCAGCCAGGTGGTGCTGCTGGGCCGGCCGGTCGCCGAGGTGGGCGCGCTGGACTACCGCGAACGCAAGCCCGTCCTGCTGGAACGGTCGCTGGAGTGCCTGGCGGATCTGCGCCGCCGCTACGAGGTGGTGGTCTGCGAGGGCGCCGGTTCGCCCGCCGAGATCAACCTGCGGGACCGGGACATCGCCAACATGGGCCTGGCGACGGCCGCCGGGCTGCCGGTGGTGGTGGTCGGGGACATCGACCGCGGCGGCGTCTTCGCGGCGATGTACGGGACGCTGGCACTGCTGTCGGCGGAGGACCAGCGGCACGTGGCGGGCTGGTTCGTCAACAAGTTCCGCGGCGACGCGCGACTGCTGGCGCCCGGCCTGGAGATGCTGCACGGGCTGACCGGCCGTCCGGTGCTGGGCACCCTGCCGATGCTGCCGGGCCTGTGGCTGGACGCCGAGGACTCGCTGGACCTGTCCACGGTGGTGGACCGGGTGGACGGCCGCGGCCCGCTCGGGGCGGACGTGCTGCGGGTGGCCGTGGTGCGCTTCCCCCGGCTGTCGAACTTCACCGACCTGGACGCGCTGGCGCAGGAGCCCGGAGTGCTGGTGCGCTGGGTGACCCGGCCGGAGGAACTGGCCGACGCCGACCTGGTGGTGCTACCCGGCACCCGGGCCACCGTGGCCGACCTGGCCTGGCTGCGCGAACGCGGCCTGGAGCCGGCGCTGAAGGCGCGGGCGGCGGCCGGGCTGCCGGTCCTCGGGGTGTGCGGCGGCTACCAGATGCTGGCGCGCGGGATCGAGGACGAGGTGGAGTCCGGGGCCGGCTCGGTCGAGGGCCTGGGCCTGCTGCCGACGCACGTGCGGTTCGGCGCCGAGAAGGTGCTGGCGCGGCCGGCCGGCACGGCGTACGGGCAGCGGGTCGAGGGGTACGAGATCCACCACGGAGTGGTGGCCGTGGAGGGGGGCGAGCCGTTCTTCTCCGATGACGACGGGCACGGCCTGGACGGCTGCCGGGTCGGCCCGGTGTGGGGCACCACCTGGCACGGCGCGCTGGAGAACGACGGCTTCCGCCGTGAACTCCTGCGCGAGGTCGCCGCGTTGGCGGGCCGGGCGTTCGTGCCGGCGCCGGACACCTCGTTCGCCGAGGCGCGCGAGGCCCGGCTGGACCGGCTGGGCGACCTGATCGAGGAACACGCGGACACCGACGCGCTGTGGAAGCTGATCGAGGGCGGGGTGCCGGCGGCCGGATCGCTGCCGTTCCTGGCGCCCGGGGCACCTGGGGAGTATGCATGAGTGACGTCCGCTATCCGTTCACCGCGATCGTCGGCATGCCCGACCTGCGGCTCGGACTGCTGCTCAACGCGGTCTCGCCGGCCGTGGGCGGCGTGCTGGTGCGCGGCGAGAAGGGCACCGCGAAGTCGACCATGGTGCGCGCGCTGGCCGGCCTGTTGCCGACCCTCGCGGCCGTCGACGGCTGCCGGTTCGCCTGCGACCCGGCCGCTCCGGACCCGCAGTGCCCGGACGGGCCGCACGACCGCCCTTCGGCGTCCGAACGCCCCGCCCAGCTGGTCGAGTTGCCGGTCGGCGTGGCCGAGGACCGGATCGTCGGCTCGCTCGACCTGGAACGGGCGCTCGCCGAGGGCGTCAAGGCGTACGAGCCGGGGCTGCTCGCCAAGGCGCACCGCGGCGTGCTCTACATCGACGAGGTGAACCTGCTCCAGGACCACGTCGTGGACCTGCTGCTGGACGCCGCCGCGATGGGCCGCTCGTACGTCGAGCGCGAGGGCGTGTCGGTGCGGCACGCCGCCCGCTTCCTGCTGGTCGGCACGATGAACCCGGAGGAGGGCGAGCTCCGGCCGCAGCTGCTCGACCGGTTCGGCCTGACCGTCGAGATCGCCGCCACCCGGGACCCGGCCGAGCGCGCCGAGGTGGTCCGCCGCCGGCTCGGCTACGACGCCGACCCGGCCGGCTTCGCCGCGCGGTTCGCCGCGGACGAGCAGGCGCTCGCCGAACGCATCACCGCCGCGCGGGAGTTGCTGCCCAAGGTGGAGCTGACGGATGTGGCACTGCGTCAGATCACCGCCGTGTGCGCCGCGTTCGAGGTGGACGGGCTGCGCGCCGACATCGTGATGGCCCGCACCGCCGTCGCGCTCGCCGCCTGGGACGGGCGGACCGAGGTGCTGGAGGAGGACGTCCGCAAGGCTGCCCAGCTGGCGCTGCCGCACCGGCGCCGCCGCAACCCCTTCGACGCGCCGGGGCTGGACGAGGAACAGCTCGACCGGACGCTGGAGGAGCACGCGCAGCCGCAGGAGCCCTCGGAGTCGTCGGAGCCCTCGGAGCCCGAGGAGTCGTCGGAGCCCGAGGAGCCCGGGGGCTCAGGAGAGGCTGAGGGCGACGGCGAGGGCGACGGCCCCGAGGACGACGGTCCGGGCCCGGACGGCGGCCCCGGCGGCGGCCCCGGCGGCGGCCCGGACGGCGGCGGGGCCCCCGAGCCCGCCTCTGGTCCGGAGGCATCGGCCGCCGAGCCGGACGAGCCGCTCCAGCAGCCCGTACCGGCCCAACACCCCGCCCCCGCACGGGAGTCGGCGCCGGTCGCGGCCGGCGACCCGTACCGGACCAAGCTGTTCACCGTGCAGGGCACCGGCCACGGCGCCCAGGGCCGCCGCTCCCCCGCCGAGACCACCGGCGGGCACACCGTGCGCGCCCGGCGCCCCCAGGGTGCGCTCAGCCGGCTGCATCTGACCGCCACCCTTCAGGCCGCCGCACCGCACCAGGCGGCACGCGGGCGGACCGGCCGGGCGCTGGTGCTGCGCAAGGACGACTTCCGCGAACAGGTCCGCCAGGGGCTGGAGTCCAACCTGGTGCTGTTCGTCGTCGACGCCTCCGGCTCGATGGCCGCCCGGCAGCGGATGACCGCCGTCAAGGGCGCCGTGCTGTCCCTGCTGATGGACGCCTACCAGCGGCGCGACAAGATCGGCATGATCACCTTCCGGGGCGCGGACGCCGAACTGGCGCTGCCGCCGACGTCGTCCGTGGAGGTCGGCGCGGCCCGGCTGGAGTCGCTGCCCACCGGCGGTCGCACCCCGCTGGCCGCCGGCCTGCTGCGCGCGCACGAGGTGCTGCGGGTGGAGCGGCTGCGCGACCCGAGCCGCCGCCCGCTGCTGGTCGTGGTGACCGACGGCCGGGCCACCGGCGGGCGGGACGCGCTCGCCCGGTCGCAGCGCGCGGCCGGGCTGTTCGCCGCGCAGGGCACCGCCAGCGTGGTGCTGGACTGCGAGTCCGGCCCCGTCCGACTCGGCCTCGCCCGTACCCTGGCCGGGCTGCTCGGCGGCACCGCCGTCAGCCTGGACGAGCTGCGCCCCGAGGGCGTCGCCTCGCTCGTCCGCGAGAACCGGCAGGACAGCCGGCGCGAGAACCATCGTGAGAACCGTGCCACCACCATGCGAAAGGCGGCCTGAGCCGACATGCCCAAGGGTGTCCCCGAGAGCGTCCCCGACGACGGCCTGACGACCCGTCAGCGACGCACGCAGCCGATCACCGCCGTGCACACCGGCCCCGGCAAGGGCAAGTCCACGGCCGCGTTCGGCATGGCGCTGCGGGCCTGGAACCAGGGCTGGCCCGTCGGGGTGTTCCAGTTCGTGAAATCCGCCAAGTGGAAGGTCGGCGAGGAGAACGCGCTGCGCGTGCTCGGCGCCTCCGGCGAGGGCGGGACGGTCGACTGGCACAAGATGGGCTCCGGCTGGTCGTGGATCCAGCGCTCCAGCGAGATGGAGATGGACAGCGAGGCGGCCGCCAAGGAGGGCTGGGAGCAGGTCAAGCGCGACCTGGCGGCCGAGACCTACCGCTTCTACGTGCTGGACGAGTTCACCTACCCGATGCACTGGGGCTGGGTCGACCCGGAGGAGGTCGTGTCGGTGCTCAAGGACCGCCCGGGCAGCCAGCACGTCGTCGTCACCGGCCGGTACGCGCCCGAGCCGCTGACCGAATTCGCCGACCTGGTCACCGAGATGACCAAGGTCAAGCACCCCATGGACGCCGGCCGCAAGGGCCAGCGCGGTATCGAGTGGTAGACCGTTGAGCACTGCCGGCAGGCCGTTGGCCGCCATCCCCCGCCTCGTCATCGCCGCGCCCTCCTCGGGCGCCGGCAAGACCACCGTCGCCACCGGCCTGATCGCGGCGCTCACCGCGCGCGGGCTGGCGGTGTCCCCGCACAAGGTCGGCCCCGACTACATCGACCCGGGCTACCACGCGCTCGCCGCCGGGCGCCCGGGCCGCAACCTGGACGCCTTCCTGTGCGGCCCGGAGCGGATCGCCCCGCTCTTCCTGCACGGCGCGGCGGGGGCGGACGTCGCGGTGGTCGAGGGGGTCATGGGCCTGTTCGACGGGGCCTCCGGGCGGGGGGAGCTGGCCTCCACCGCGCACGTCGCCAAGCTGCTGCGGGCGCCCGTGGTCCTGGTGGTGGACGGCTCCTCGCAGTCCCGGTCGGTGGCCGCGCTGGTGCACGGCTTCGCCTCCTGGGACCCGGAGGTGCGCCTCGCCGGGGTGATCCTCAACCGGGTCGCCTCCGACCGGCACGAGCACCTCCTGCGCGAGGCCCTGGAGGAAGGCTCGGGCGTACCCGTGCTGGGCGCGCTGCGCCGCTCCACGGCGGTCGCCACGCCGTCCCGCCACCTCGGGCTGATCCCGGCCGTGGAGCGCTCGGCGGAGGCCCTGCGCGCCGTCGCCGACATGGGTGAACTCGTCGCCGCCTCGGTCGACTTGGACGCCCTGCTCGAACTCGCTCGGACGGCCCCGGAGTTGACCGCCGAACCGTGGAACCCGTCGGCCGAGGTCGACCCGGTGGCCGGCACACCGCGGATCGCGGTGGCGGGCGGCGCCGCGTTCTCCTTCTCGTACGCCGAGAACGCCGAACTCCTCACCGCCGCGGGCGCCGAGGTCGTCCCCTTCGACCCGCTGCACGCCTCGGCACTGCCCGATGGCACGGCCGGCCTGGTGATCGGCGGTGGCTTCCCCGAACTGTACGTCCGGGAGCTGAGCGGCAACACGGCGCTGCGCGGGGCCATCGCGGAGTTCGCCGCCGGCGGCGGCCCGATCGCCGCCGAATGCGCCGGACTCCTCTACCTGGGACGTGAGTTGGACGGCCTGCCGATGTGCGGCGTGCTGGACACCGGCGCCCGGATGACCGAACGGCTCACCCTCGGCTACCGGGAGGCCGTCGCCCTGCACGACTCCCCGCTCGCCCGGACCGGCACCCGGGTGCGCGGCCACGAGTTCCACCGGACGGTCTGCGAACCGGGCGCGGGCGAACACCCCGCCTGGGGCTGGCGCCTGCCCACCGGCCCCCGCACCGAGGGGTTCGCGGGCAGCCACGTCCACGCCTCCTACCTGCACCTGCACTGGGCCGGAGCCCCGTCCCTGGCCACCTCCTTCACCTCCGCCGCAGCCACCTACCAGGCGACCCCCGGGAACCCCGCGTCACCGTGACCCCCCTCGGGCCCTGCCCGTCTCAGGACGGGCCGTTGCCGAAGGTGCCGGTCAGGGGGTCGGGGCGGTCGGGACGGTCGGGGCGGTCGGGGCGGTCGGCGCGGTGGCAGGTGGCGCAGCGGAGGCGGGTGTAGATCGCCACCGGGCCCATGAAGACGTCCTCGCGGCCGTCCGCCGGGGAGGCGGAGGCGGCCGGCCCGCCGCAGTCCAGGCAGGCGCGGCGGGGGCGGGCGGCGATGGAGCAGGCGCGGCAGACCAGGTGGGTCGGGTGCTCGGCGTGGACGACCACGGGCTGGGGGCCGCCGTTGAGCAGGTGGACGCACCACGTGCAGGACTCGTCCGCCTGCGCCGCCAGCATCCGGGCCCTGGTCTCCTGCTGCCACCTGGCGGCCTTCTGCACCGGGACCGTCACCGGCGGCCCCCACCCGGCGGCACTGAGCCACTGGGCGCCCTCCGCCCCTGCCGCCCGCAGCTGGTCGTCGACGGCGATGTCCCTGGGGGTCTTGTCCTTCATGGGCTCCTCCTCCGGTGCGGTTCCCGCCGGGTTAACGCCACCGGGGAGGCCACGGACACGCGAACTGCCCGACCACTACGGCCGCCTGCCGCTGCCGCCCGCGCACGTCCGTACCGACCGTCACCACGGGGCCGCCCCGGCCCCCCAACGTACGCCGAAGCGCCGGACCGCGCGGCGGTTCAGGCGCAGACGCCGGGGGCGCGCTCAGCCGGTGGCGCGGATGTAGATGTCGGCGGCACCGGGGGCGGCGCCGGGGATGGTGGCGACGTAGATGCGGCGGGTGGTCTGGGGGTGGCTGGGGGGCGGGGTGGGGGTGAGGGAGGGGGTGGGCGTCGGGGTGAGCGTTGGGGTCGGGGTCAGAGGGAGGGTGACGGAGGGGGTGGGCTCGGGGGTTTCGTCGTCGAGGTCCGGGGTGGGGTCGGCGTCGGCGTCCGGTTCGGCGTCGGCGTCGGGGTCGGCGGCCTGGAGGCCAGGGGGTGCCGCGGGCGCCGGGGGCGCCGGGTCCGCGGTGGTGGCGTCGGGGGTGGGGGTGGGCTCAGGGTCCGGGAGGAGTTCGGGGGCCTCGGCCGGGCCGTCGCCGCCGAGGGCGGCGGTGAGGTCGGCCGGGAGGGGTGCGGTGGGGCCGGGGGCCGGGAGGTCGTAGGCGCGGAGGAAGTCGCCGAGGCCGACGTCCTTGCCCGCGACGCGGTAGTGCAGGTAGGCGATGGGGGCGCCGTCGGGGGTGTGGGTGTAGACGGCGCCGACGGGGACGTAGGAGCGGCCGACACCGGGGTGCTGGGAGGGGTGGAGGCCGGCGAGGAGTTCGGCGCGGTCGCGGTCGGTCTCGCGGCCGACGCGGCCGGCGGTGAGCGAGTTGACGCCGCGCACCACGAGGGCGGCCGCGACGGACACGCAGAGGACCAGTCCGACGGCGACGGTGCGCCGCAGGACGGGTCGGCCGTGCAGGGCCGGCCAGGAGTCGGTGACCGCGCGCTCGGGCGGGATGCCGTCCACGATTGTCGTTCCCCCGTTCGATCAGGACGTCATTGTGCTCGACGAGGGACCGTAGCCGAGAGTTCCTCAGCCCAGGTAGGCGGGGGCGACCGCGGCCTGGGTGACCCGCCGGGGGGCACCGCCGCCGTCGGCGGGGACGGTCCACAGGTCGGCGCCGTAGTCGCCGGGCAGAGCGTAGAGGAGGGTACCGGTGTCCGACCAGACGGCCTGGTCGTCGATGTTGCGCTGTTCGGCGGTGGCCGTCTCGGTCATGGTGGCGAGGTCGAGGACGTACAGGCGCCAGGGGGCGTCGGGGGACAGGCCGGGGACGCGCTTCTTGTACGCGATGCGGGTGCCGTCCGGGGAGAGCGAGGGGCACTCGACGTTCTCGTGCAGGGTGGTGAGGGTGTGGGCGGCGAGGTCGCCGCGGACGAGGTGGGTGTGGCCGGCGGTGGCGAGGGTCGCGTAGAAGGTGTTGTCGTCGGCGAAGGTCACGCCCCAGATGTTGATGTCGTGGGCCTGGTAGGGGTGGCCGTCCTTGATCACGTCGAAGGTCTCCAGGTTGTCCCGGAGATTCCAGTCGCGGACGTCGACGATGGAGGTGCGGGTGGAGAAGTCGGTGCCCGCGTAGGAGTCGCCGCTGACGAAGACCGTCCAGGCGGCGAGGTGCCCGGACGGGGAGACCCGGGAGCGGGTGGGGATGCCGGCCGCCGGGTAGGAGCGCCGTTCGCGCAGGTGGTCGTCGAGGACGACGGCGCGGTAGGTGTCCTCCAGGGCGCCGTGCTGGGCCTGGAGGCAGATGCCGGTGCCGGCGGCGGCGTAGAAGCGCAGGCACTGGACGCCGGAGGCGGTGCGCGGACCGTCCGGGCGGTCGGCGGGGACGGCGGTGAGTTCGTCGCGGTGCGGGCCCCAGGCCATGTTGCGGAAGACCAGCTTCCGCCCCTCGGAGGGCTTCTGCAGGGTGACGGCGCCCTCGGTGACGGCGGGGCCGCCGGGCTGGGCCTGGTCGCGCCGGGCGGTGCGGTCGGCGGCGTGGAGGACGGCCCCGGTACCGACGGCGCCGAGCAGCAGGACGGCGACCAGGAGGATGATCACCCTGGTCCGGTTCTGGAGTCGGTTCACGGGCTCTCCTCGACGGTGGTGGTGGCGGGTTCACGCAGGACGGCGGCCGCGCCGAGCACGCAGAGCGCGAGCGCCCCCGCCGACCAGCCCAGCGCGCCGGTGCCGCCGACCGCGCTCCACAGCGCGCCGAACAGCAGCGAGCAGGCGAACCGGGCGAGCGCCTGCCCGGTGCCGACCAGGGCCAGCCCGGCGCCGCGCTGCCCGGCCGGGACGGCGTCGGCCGCGGCGGCGGCGAGCACGCCGTCGGTGGCCGCGTAGAAGGCGCCGTGCAGCACGAGGACGCAGACGGCCACCGCCGGGCCGCCGGCCGACGAGAGCAGCAGCCCGTACGCGAGCAGCAGCAGCACGTGCCCGCCGAGGAAGAGCCGGCGGCGGCCGATCCGGTCGGCGAGGGCGCCGAGCGGGACGGCGAGCAGCAGGAAGGCGGCGGCGGTGCCGAGCGGCAGCAGCGGGAACAGGTCGACGGAGAGGCCGAGCCGGCGCTGGACGAGGAGGTAGAGGAAGGAGTCGCTGACGGTGGTGAGTCCGAGCAGGACGGCGCAGAGCGTGAGCCGTCGCAGCCCGGGCAGCCGCAGCAGGGTGAGGCTGTCGCGCAGCGTGGGAGCAGTAGTTGACGGCTCGTCAGTCGACGGCCGGTTCGGCACGAACAGCAGCAGGACCAGCACACCGAGGGCGGCGACGCACGCGCTGACCGTGAACACCGCGTTGTAGCCGTGCCGTTCTCCCCCGTCGGCGAGCATCGGCCCGCCCGCCAGGCGCAGCACGAGGAAGGCGGTGAGCGGGCCGAGCAGGGCCCCGGCGGTGTCCATCGCCCGGTGCACGCCGAACGCCCGTCCGCGGTGGGCGGGTTCGGTGGAGAGCGAGATCATCGCGTCCCGGGGCGCGGTGCGCAGACCCTTGCCGGTGCGGTCGACGGCGATCACGGCGCCGATCAGCGGCACGGTGTGGACGAGCAGCAGCAGCGGTTTGCAGAGCGCGGACAGGCCGTAGCCGACGGCCGCGACGGCCTTGTGGCGGGCGGCGCCGTCACGGCCGCGGCGGTCGGCGAGGTGGCCCCCGGCGAGGCGCACGAGCGCGCTGAACCCGTTCTGGATGCCGTCCAGCAGCCCGAACCCGAGCGGGGAGAGGCCGAGGCCGGTGAGCAGGTAGAGCGGCAGGACGGCGGTGACCATCTCGGAGGAGATGTCGGTGACCAGGCTGACGGCGCCGAGGGCGAGCACCGTCCCGGGTACGGCGCGCAGGGCGGCGCCCCGCCGCCCCGGCGGCTCCGTTGCGGAGGCCGGGGCGGCGGGGGCCTTGGAGCTGCGGGAGTCCGCGACGTACACGGGCGTCAGTTCCAGATGCCGGTGATGTCGGTGGCGTTGGCGGCGTTGCCCGCGTGGGTGGTCAGCCCGGCGAGGTCCTCCAGGGTGCGCAGCACGTTGTAGTGGTTGTAGGTGGTGCCGGTGCTGCTGCCGGGGGTGACGTGGGCACCGTAGACGACGGTCGGGATGCGGTTGCCGGCGAGGCGGTTGTCCTCGTCGAAGGTGACCACGAGCAGGCTGTTGTGGCTCTTGGCCCAGTCCGCGTAGGCGGCGAGGTTGGTCTGCAGCCAGGTGTCACCGGTGCCGACGGAACAGTCGTGCATGTCGTTGCACAGGTCCGGGATGACGAAGGAGACCTTGGGCAGGGTGGTGTAGTCGGTCGGGAAGGCGTCCATGCCGTAGGCGCTGGAGGCGGGCACGTTGCCGAAGCCGAACCACGGGTTGTGCTTCTGCGCGTAGTTGTCGACGCGGCAGTCGGTGGCGCCCTGGGCGGGCAGGCCCTCGTTGTAGCTGGCCCAGGTCCGGCCGGCGGCGAGCAGTTCGGAGCCCAGGTTGGGCTGCTGGAGGGCGCCGACGTCGACGCAGCTGTCGTCGGTGACGCCCTGCGCGCTGCCGGAGAACAGCATGTAGTAGTTGGGCTGGCTGGGGTGGGTGAGCGCGAAGGACTGGGTGAGCGCGGCACCGCCGGCGACCAGCGTGTTGTTGATGTACGGCGCGCTGGAGCTGCTGCCGATGACCTGCGAGTAGGCGTGGTTCTCCATCATCACGACGATCACGTGGTCGGGCGAGGGCAGCCCGGCGGCGGTGTCGGCGGCCGCGCTGCCGCCGGCGGCCCACAGGCCGAGCGAGCCGCCGACGAGGCCGAGCCCGGCGGCGAGGGCGGTGAGGGGCCGGCGGAGCGGGCGGCGGGAGGGGCGGCGGGGGGACGTGGTTCCGGGGGTGCGGAGTCGTGCGAAGGCCATCGGGTCCTCCGTGCGTCGGGGCTGCCTGGTTGGAGCGCCGAGAACAGTAGGATCGCGCCGTGTCGTGTACCGCACAAGACAAGTGAAGAACAGACGAACAGCTGCCGCCCGTCGGCGGTCCACGTCACAACCGCCCCGATTGACCCGTTCCGACCGGGCGTGGTGGGATCACGGGGGCCCTTGTGGCGGGATCGCGGATGCTCGTGCGCGGGGATCGCGGGGCTTTGGGTGAAGGAGCGGGACGTGATCGGACTGGTCGCCCTCAACGGGACGGGCCGCCTGCTGGCCGACGAGATCCACGCCGCCTGGCCCGAGACCACCCGCGTCCACACCGCGGTGGTCAGTGCCTGCTTCGGTCCGACCGAGGCCCTGGACTACGCCCTCGGCCGGGACGACCTGGTGGTCTGCCTCGCGCCGGTCGCGGCCACCGTGCGGCTGTTGATCGACGGCTCGCACCTGCGCCCCGGCGGGCCCGGCCTGGTCAGCCTGGACCTGAACCTGCGCTACGCCGTCCCGCTGACCGGGCGCGACAGCGGCGCCGACGAGCTGGCCGAGGAACTCGCCGCCCTGCTCGGTGTCCGGGCCGTCCTGGCCAGCGGCCCTCCCCCGGTCACCGCCCCGCCCTTCGCGCATCTGGCCGGGCACGCGTCGACGTCCACCCGCGGGCCGCGCGGCTCGGCGGCCGCGCAGGCGCTCGCCGAGGGCCGACCGGTCCGGCTGGAGAGCGACCTGGCGTACCCGCTGCCCGCCCTGCCGCCCTCGGCCCGGACCGACGCGCCCGCCGACGCCCCCGTCCTGCGGGTCACCGACCGCACCCACCCCGACGAGGACGTGCTCCTGGTGCACCCGCGCACCCTGGTCGTCGGGGTCGGCGCGGGCGGCGGCGCCACCGACTCCGAGCTGATGCGACTGATCACGGACACCCTGGCCGAACACGGCCTGGCCCGCGCCTCGATCGCCCGGCTGGCGACGGTGGCCGGCAAGGCGGACCACCCGGAGGTGCGCTGGGCCGCGTTCTGCCTCGGCGGGGTGCCGGTGGACGAGCACCCGGCGGCGGCCCTGGCCGCGGTGGCGGTGCCGAACCCGTCGGACCTGGTCGGCGCCGCCGTCGGCACCGCGAGCGTCGCCGAGGCGGCCGCCCTGGCGAGCGCCCCGGGCGGCGAACTCGTCGCCACCAAACGGAAGTCCGCCGCGGCGACGGTCGCGATCGCCCGGGCGGCGGTCCGCGGACGCCTCGCCGTCGTCGGGCTCGGGCCCGGCGCGCACGACCTGCTGGTGCCGCGCGCGCTGGCGGAACTGCGGCGCGTGTCGGCGGTCGTGGGCGCGCCGGGCGCGGTCGAGGCGGTCGCCGAGCTGCTGCGGCCCGGGACCAGGCGGATCGCGACGGACGACGGCGCCGGGGCGGCCGTCGGGGCGGCCGTCGACCTGGCCGCCCACGCGGCCGTTGACCTGGCTGTTGACCTGGCCGCGCACGGGCACGCCGTCGCACTGGTCGCCCTCGGCGACGGCGCGGCACTGAGCGTGCCGCCGGGCCCGTACGACGTCCACCGCGTCCCGGGGCTGCCCCTTCATCCGCTCGCCCCCGATGTGCCCGCCCACCCGCAAGGAGACCCCGCGTGACCGCCCCCGAACCCGACCTGCGCCACCACGGCGACGCCGAGGTGCGCGCCGACGGGTCCGGCCTGGTCGACCTCGCCGTCAACGTCCGCACCGGCACACCCCCGGCCTGGCTGCGCGACCGGCTCGCGGCCACCCTCGGCGACCTCGCCGCCTACCCCGACCAGGGCGCCGCCCGCGCCGCGGTGGCCGCCCGGCACCGGCGGCCGGCCGACGAGGTGCTGCTCACCTCGGGGGCGGCGGAGGCCTTCGTCCTGCTGGCCCGTGTCCTGACGGCACGTCACATCGTCGTCGTGCACCCGCAGTTCACCGAACCAGAGGCGGCTCTGCGGGACGCCGGACATCAGGTGCACCGGGTGCTGCTGTCCCCCGAGGACGGGTTCCGGCTGGGGGCCGTCCCGGAGGAGGCCGACCTGGTCGTCCTCGGCAACCCCACCAACCCGACCTCCGTCCTGCACCCCGCCGACGCCGTCGCCGCACTCGCCCGCCCCGGACGCACCCTGGTGGTCGACGAGGCGTTCATGGACACCGTGCCCGGCGAACGCGAGTCCCTCGCCCCGGTCCGGGACCTGCCCGGCCAGGTTGTCGTCCTGCGCAGCCTCACCAAGACCTGGGGCCTGGCCGGACTGCGGATCGGTTACGTCCTCGGGCCCGCGCCACTGATCGCCGCACTCGGCGCCGCCCAGCCGCTCTGGCCGGTCTCCACCCCCGCGCTGGCCGCCGCCGAGGCGTGCAGCGGCCCGGCCGCGCTGGCCGAGGCGGAGGCAGCCGCCGCCGAACTGGCCTTGTGGCGGACGTACTTGCTGAAGGGCTTGGCCGCCTTCCCGACTCTTCGGGTGTACGGCGAGCCGGCCGCATCCTTCGCCCTGGTACGGCTGCCGGAGGCGGCGGCCGTCCGGGAGCGGCTGCGCGGGCGCGGCTTCGCCGTCCGGCGCGGGGACACCTTCCCGGGGCTGGGCGAGGAGTGGCTGCGGATCGCCGTCCGGGACGAGGCCACCACCGACCGCTTCCTGGACGCCCTCGCCGCCGTCCTCGGCCCAGCCTGACCCCCGCCACCGCCCCGACCCCGCCTGACCGCCGCCCCGACCCCTCCTCAGTCCAGCCTGATCGCATCCCCCACCGCGACCCGGCCGGGCACCAGCACCTGCGCGTACACCCCCGCGCAGGGCAGCGCGGGCATGCCCTCCAACGGGACCAGGCGGTTCCGCTCGGCCGGGACGCGCAGGGCGGACGTGCTCCGGGGCAGCGGGCCGTGCCGCAGGGTCGGGACGGCGCAGCGCGGCGTGGGCACCACGACGCGCAGCCGCAGCACCGGCCCGATCGCCAACTCCCGCCCCACCCAGGCGTTCTCGACGTACCCCTCGCCCTCGGTGCGGATCACCAGGTTCGGCCGGTAGCGCTCCGCCTCGGCGCCGGTCGCGGCCAGCGTCGAGGTGGTGACCAGATGCAGCGGGGCGAAGTCGAAGAAGCCGCCGTCCGGCGCGGCCCGGCCCAACTCGTTGACGGTGACGTCGACTTCGGCCTCGATGCCGTGCGCCAGCACCTCCTCCGGCACGGCCCGCTCGATCGTCGCCCCGGGCGGGCACTCGGCGATCAGGGCGACCTTGCGGCCGAGCGCCGCCGACAGCTCCTCCTCGTCCACGCACCGCCCGTCCGGGCCGGTGATCACCACGCCGCCCGCCGTGGTCGCCGCCGTGTAACCGAGCAGGCCCGCCCACAGCCGCGGGTTCTTGGCGCTGGCGACCTTCCCGGTGTCGAGGTCGAGCAGGGCGCGGCCGCGGTCCCGCTCCAGGCCGCGCCCGTCCACCCCGACCGCCGCCAGTTCCTCCCCCAGCAGCGACTTCACCGGGTAGCGCCGCAGCCGTTCGACCGTCCCGATCCTCATGCCGCGACCGCCCATTCACGCAGGGCCGTGAAGTCGGCGGCCAGCAGGCCGATTCGGGGGTTGACGTGGAACGTGAGTGCCGGGGCGGGGTGGTGGGCGGCTATCCAGGCGGTGTCCTGCGGGCCCAGTTCGTCGTCTACCCAGGCGAACGGGCGGCCGTCCGCCCAGGCGACCACGTCCCGGGTCTTCCAGTGCAGGCCGTCCGGGTCCTCCCCGAACAGGTCCGTCCACTGGATGTAGGGGAGTTCGGGCAGTCCGAGGTTCGGGCCGATGTGGGTGTTCGCCTCGCCCATCCAGCCGGTGGCCCACACCAGTTCGTACGGCAGGCCGAGCAGTTCCGGCCCGTGCGCCGGGTTCAGCCACACCCGCAGCGGCTTCGCCCGCGCGTGGGAGTAGTGCGCCTGCCGGTCCGCCCACCAGGTCGGGAGCAGGCGGTGGGTGTCGTACCCCTCCGGCCGCCGGGTCGTCGGCGCGGCGTAGGGGTTGAGCGGTCCGTCCACGTCGAGGAGGAGCAGGGGCAGCGTCATGCCGTGAATTCTCCGGCCGCCCCGGCGGATTGACCAGCGGTTTGCGGGTTCACGGCCGGTGCCACAGGTTGCGGGCG
The DNA here is from genome assembly GCF_040685715.1 of Kitasatospora sp. NPDC088264. Lineage (NCBI taxonomy): Bacteria > Bacillati > Actinomycetota > Actinomycetes > Kitasatosporales > Streptomycetaceae > Kitasatospora > Kitasatospora sp. NPDC088264. The sequence goes on along the minus strand of NZ_JBFBIR010000004.1, from coordinate 184,823 downwards.
GCCAGCAGCGGCAGCACGCCCTCGCCGAACCAGTACGCCTCCTCCAGGTGCGGCATGCCCGACAGCACGAACTCGTCGATCCCCAGCTCGTGGTACTCGGTGATCAGGTCCGCGACCTCCCGGTGGCTGCCCACCAGGGCCGTCCCGGCGCCGCCGCGCAGCAGGCCGATCCCGGCCCACAGCCCCGGGTACACCTCCAGCCGCTCGGCCGATCCGCCGTGCAGCGCGAGCATCCGCCGCTGGCCCTCCGACTCGCTCTCGGCGAGCGCCCGCTGGGTCCGGCGCACGCGCCCCGGATCCATTCCGGCGAGCAGCCGCTCGGTCTCCGCCCAGGCCTGCGCGGCGGTGTCCCGGGTGATCACGTGCAGCCGGATCCCGAACCGCACCACCCGCCCGCGGGCGGCGGCGAGTTCGCGGATCCAGCGGATCTTCTCCCGCACCTGGGCGGGCGGTTCGCCCCAGGTCAGGTAGACGTCCGCGGACTGCGCCGCGACCTCGCCGGCCGCCGGGGACGAGCCGCCGAAGTACACCGTCGGCACCGGCTCCGGCAGCCGGTTCAGCCGGGCCCGCTCGACCCGCAGATGGGGCCCGTGGTGGTCGACCGTCCCGCCCGCCCACAGCCGCCGGACGATGTCCAGGAACTCCCCGGTCCGCGCGTACCGGGCGTCCTTGTCCAGGAAGTCCCCGTAGGCGCGCTGCTCGGCGGACTCCCCGCCGGTCACCACGTTCAGCAACAGCCGTCCGCCGGACTGCCGTTGGTACGTCGCGGCCATCTGCGCGGCCAGCGTCGGGCTGATCTGCCCGGGCCGGAACGCCACCAGGTACTTCAGCCGCTCCGTCACCTGCGTCAGCATCGCCGTCGTCAGCCAGGCGTCCTCGCACCACGCCCCGGTCGGCGTCAGCACCCCCTCGAACCCCAACTGCTCCGCGCTGCGGGCGACCTGCCCCAGGTACCCCAGGCTCGGCGGCCGGTCCGCCCCCGCCACCCCCGGCGTGGACCCGTGACCACCCCCGACGATCTGCCGACTGTCACCGTTGGTGGGAAGGAACCAGTGGAACACGAGCGACATGAACGGACACACTCCTACGCCGGGTTGCCTGCGGGATGAGGACGGAGACACTCACCGGCAACACGCGGCCGCGCACACCCGCACCAGGTCCACGTGCAGACGTCGCACGAGGACACGGCGGGCGGAAGCGGTCATGCGAGCGATTATGCCCGACGACGACGGCCGCCGGCCCTCCCTCGTACGGGAGGACCGGCGGCCGGTGCGGAGCGGGGGCGGATCAGACCTGGCCGGCCTTCTCCAGGGCCTCGCAGCAGGTGTTGATCATGAGGCGGGTGACGACGTACGGGTCGATGTTGGCGTTCGGGCGACGGTCCTCGATGTAGCCCTTCTGCTCCACCTCGACCTGCCACGGGATGCGGACCGAGGCGCCGCGGTTGGAGACGCCGTAGCTGTAGACGTTCCACGGGGCGGTCTCGTGCTTGCCGGTCAGGCGGGACTGGATGTCGTCGCCGTACTGGCTGACGTGCTCCAACACCTTGTCCTGGGAGGCGCCGAGGGACTCGCAGGCGGTGATGATGGCGTCGTAGCCCTCGCGCATCGCCCTGGTGGAGAAGTTGGTGTGCGCACCCGCGCCGTTCCAGTCGCCCCTGACCGGCTTGGCGTCCAGGGTGGCGTCGATGCCGAACTCCTCGGCGGTGCGGTACAGCAGGTAGCGGGCGATCCACAGGTCGTCCGAGACGGTCAGCGAGGAGACCGGGCCGATCTGGAACTCCCACTGGCCGGGCATGACCTCGGCGTTGATGCCGCAGATCGCCAGGCCGGCGTCGATGCAGCGGTCCAGGTGCAGCTCGACGATCTCGCGGCCGAAGACCTCCTCGGCGCCGATGCCGCAGTAGTAGCCGCCCTGCGGGGCCGGGAAGCCGCCCTCCGGGAAGCCGAGCGGGCGGGAGCCCTTGAAGAAGGTGTACTCCTGCTCGATGCCGAAGATCGACTCCTGGGCCGCGTACTTCTCGTCGACCTCGCGCAGCAGGGCGCGGGTGTTGGACTTGTGCGGGGTGCCGTCGGTCTCCAGCACCTCGCACAGGACGAGGATGTTGTCACCGCCGCGGATCGGGTCCGGCACGACCTTCACCGGGTCCAGCACGCGGTCCGAGGCGTGGCCCTCCGCCTGGTTGGTCGAGGAGCCGTCGAAACCCCAGGTCGGGATCTTGTCCGCGTTGGGCAGGACCCGAGTCTTGGAACGGAGCTTCGCGGTCGGCTTGGTGCCGTCGATCCAGATGTACTCGGCCTTGATTGCCACGGCGGTGTACCTCGCATTGCTGGGTGGTGGGTGCCCGCGTAGCGTCGCAAGCCGCCGTTTCCCGGTTGTTCCTCTCGTGTAACGCGGATGTGAACCAACCCTCCGTGATGGCACGGTCACGGTGCGGGAGTGCCAGGGCGACATCCGGAGTGGCGGGGTGGCACCCGGGGTGCCGAGGTGGCACCCCGGGTGGCGCTCCCGCACCGCGAGGGGCCGGGGCTCAGTGCCGGCGGGCGTGCGCGGCCCGGCGGCGCCGGGTGGCCCACAGGGCGCCGGCCCCGCCGGCGACGAGGGCGGCGGCCCCGGCGGCCAGCGGGCCGGTGGCGCTGCTGCCGCCGGTCGCGGCGAGGCCGGCGGCCGGCTTCTCCGACGGGCCGGGCTTCTCGGTGGCGGCCTGCGGGACGACGGCGCGGGTGGTGGTGTCGGCGACCGGCTGGGCGGTGGCGGCGGTGCCGGTCGGCGCGGGCGACGTCGGGGCCTGGGTCGGGGTCGCGCCGACAGCCGGCGCGGAGGGCTTCTCGCAGCTCACCGAGGCCACGGTGATCCTGCCGGTGACCTTGGCGACGTTCAGGTTCAGCGGGTTCACCTCCACCTGGACCTCCAGGGCGGAGGCGGCGGCGGTGGCCGAGGTGGTGCTCTTCTTGGAGAGCTCCACCGACACGCTGCCGATCAGCGGCACGTCCACCTTGGTCGGCCCGTACAGGCCGATGGTGACGGGCTTGCCGAGCACCGTCAGCTTGGCGGGCGCGACGACGTCGGCGGTCGGCTGCCCGTCGACGGGGCAGGTCGCCTCGGCGCTCATCGCCTCCAGGCCGATCAGCGTGGTGGCGGGCAGGCCGGGGGCGTGCACGTCGGCGTTGACCAGCTTGACGGAGGCGGCGGCGCCCTTGGCGTCGATGCGGGTCACGGCCGTGCCGATGTCGGCCTTGACCAGGGTGACCGGGCCCTGCTGGTCGACGCCGTCGACCTTGGCGGTGAGGAGCGAGCCCTCGCGCTGGGCCGGCGTCTCCACCTTGTTGAGCGCGAGGTCCACCGGGACGTCGACCGTCTTGTTCAACAGGCTGACGTCCAGGGCGAGTTCGGCGGTGACGGCGCGCGCCTTGCCGGGCGAGGCGGCGGACGACGGAGAGGACGACGCAGTGGCCGCCGGGGCGGCGCACGCAGGCGGGACGGTGAGCAGCGTGCAGGCCGCGACCACGGCGGCGGCGGAAGCGGTTCGGCGGACGGAACGGGCGGAGCTGGTGGAACGAGAAGACATGGCGGTACCCCCACAGGTGCTGTTGATCCGGAGCGCGCCCAGACGTCACCCGCGACAGGCGGGGAGGGGCCGGCGTTCCGAACGGTGAGCCGCCAGTCTTCTCGAACAGTCCGTCACAGGAGCCACACAGAACGTCATTTCACTCGTTGGAGTGAGATTGACGTCTGCTACTGACTCCGGTCTGCTACGGCAGTCGCCAGTCCACCGGCTGCGCCCCCTGCCGCGCCAGCAGCTCGTTCGCCCGGCTGAACGGCCGCGAGCCGAAGAAGCCGCCGCTCGCCGAGTACGGGCTCGGGTGCGCCGACTCGATCGCCGGGACGTCTCCGAGCAGCGGCCGCAGGTTGCGGGCGTCGCGCCCCCACAGGATCGCCACCAGCGGGCCGCCGCGCGCCACAAGAGCCCGGATCGCCTGCTCGGTGACCTCCTCCCAGCCCTTGCCCCGGTGCGCGGCGGGCTTGCGCGGCGCGGTGGTCAGCGCGCGGTTGAGCAGCAGGACGCCCTGCCGCGTCCACGGGGTGAGGTCGCCGTTGGACGGCTGGGGCAGGCCGAGGTCGCTGCCGTACTCCTGGAAGATGTTGATCAGGCTGGCCGGGATCGGCCGGGTCTCCGGCGCCACCGAGAAGCTGAGCCCGACGGCGTGGCCCGGGGTCGGGTACGGGTCCTGTCCGACGATCAGCACCCGCACGTCGGCGAAGGGCTGTTGGAAGGCCCGCAGCACGTTCGGCCCGGACGGCAGGTAGGTACGGCCGGCGGCCAGTTCGGCGCGCAGGAAGTCGCCCATGGCGGCGACCCGCCCGCCGACGGGCTCCAGGGCGGTGGCCCAACCGGGCTCGACGATCTCGTTCAGTGGACGCGGTGCCATGGTGGCCACCCTATCGGCCTACACCGACAGCGCGTTCAGCGGATGATCATGCACACGAGCCCGGAGCCGTCCGGCCCGGCGGCCGGCCATGACGGGCCACCCGCTCACCCCACCGGCCGGCCGCGCAGCACCACCAGCCGGGGGTCGGCGAGCACCCGGACGTCCGCCCGCGGGTCCTCCCCGTACACCACGAAGTCGGCCGACTCCCCCTCCTCCAGCCCCGGCCGCCCCAGCCACTCCCGCGCACCCCAACTGGCCGCCGACAGTGCCTGCGCCGGGCTCAGCCCCGCCTTCACCAGTTCCGCCACCTCCTCCGCGACCAGCCCGTGCGCCAGCGAGCCGCCCGCGTCCGTGCCGACGAACACCGGGATGCCGGCGTCGTGCGCGGCGCCGACGGTGGCGTAGCGGCGCTCGTGCAACCGCCGCATGTGGGCCGCCCAGGCCGGGAACCTGCCCTCGCCGCCGGCCGCCAGGCCCGGGAAGGTGGCGATGTTGACCAGCGTCGGGACGATCGCCACGCCGCGCTCGGCGAAGGCCGGGATCAGCTCCTCGGTCAGTCCGGTGGCGTGCTCGATGCAGTCGATGCCGGCCGCCAGCAGGTCCGGCAGCGACTCGGCGGCGAAGCAGTGCGCGGTGACCCGCGCGCCTTCCTCGTGCGCCGCCGCGATCGCCTCGGCCAGCGCGTCGCCGGGCCAGCAGGCGGCGAGGTCGCCGCGCTCGCGGTCGATCCAGTCGCCGACCAGCTTCACCCAGCCGTCGCCGCGCCGGGCCTCCGCGCGGACGTACGCGGCGAGGTCGCCGGGCTCGATCTCGTGCGCGTAGTTGCGGATGTAGCGGCGGGTGCGGGCGATGTGCCGCCCGGCGCGGATGATCCGGGGCAGGTCCTCGCGCTCGTCGATCCACCGGGTGTCGGCGGCCGAGCCGGCGTCGCGGATCAGCAGGGTGCCGGCGTCACGGTCGGTGAGCGCCTGCTTCTCGCTGGTCTCCGCGTCGACGGCGCCGTGCGCGTCCAGGCCGACGTGGCAGTGCGCGTCCACCAGGCCGGGCAGCACCCAGCCGGTCACCGTCCGGACGTCCTCGGCGCCGGGCGGGCAGGTGAAGCTCACCCGGCCGTCCACGACCCAGAGTTCGTCCCGGACGTCCTCCGGACCGACCAGCACCCGACCCCGGACGTGCAGCACCGCGCCATCGCTCATGGCCCGCACTCTACCGACGGGGGTGTTCCCTGTAAGCAGCAAAGATGCGGCAGACTCGTTCCGGCACCCACCACCCCACGCCCGAAAGGCCGCTACCGTGAGCCCCTTCCTCGACCTCCCCCCGCTCAGCGCCGCCGAGTTCGCGGCGATCGAGGACCAGGTGGCCGCACTGCTGCACACCACCGCGGACGTCATCGTCACCCAGGGTGAGGCGCTGCTGCCGCTGGAGGCCGCGATCCGCGGCGCCGCGCACCCCGGCTCCACCGCGCTCAACATCGTCACCGGCCCGTACGGGCAGACCTTCGGCAACTGGCTGCGCTCCTGCGGGGTCGAGGTCGTGGACCTGGCCGTCCCCTTCGACAGCGCGGTCAGCGCGCAGCAGGTCGCCGACGCCCTCGCCGCCCGTCCGGCCGTCGACTTCGTCTCCCTCGTCCACGCCGAGGCCGCCACCGGCAACACCAACCCCGTCGCCGGGATCGCCGCCGCCGTCCGCGAGCACGGCGCCCTGCTGATGCTCGACGCGGTCGCCTCCGTCGCCGCCGAGCCGCTGCTCACCGACGAGTGGGGCGTCGACCTGTGCGTCATCGGGGGCCAGAAGGCCATGGGCGGCCCTGCCGGGGTCTCCGCCGTCTCCGTCTCCCAGCGCGCCTGGGAACGGATCGCCGCCAACCCGGCCGCCCCGCGCCGCTCCTACCTGTCCCTGCTCGACTGGAAGGAGCGCTGGACGGACGCCGGGCGCACCGTGCTCCCGCACGCCCCCGCCCAGTTGGAGATGCTGGCCCTCGGCGCCTGCCTCGACCGGATCGCCGCCGACGGCCTGCCCGCCGTCATCGCCCGCCACCGCGCCGCCTCCGCCGCCACCCGCGCGGGCGCCCGCGCGCTCGGCACCCTCGCCCCGTTCGTCACCGAGGACGCCCACGCGGCCCCCGTCGCCACCACCCTGCGCACCCCGGCCGGCGTGCACGCGGCCGAGCTCGCCGCCCGCCTCGACCCCGCCCTCCCCGTCCAGCCCGGCGGCGGCCCCCTCGCCGCCTCGATGCTCCGCGTCAACCACTACGGCCCCGCCGCCGCCCTGCCCACCGTCCACGCCTGCCTCACCGCCCTCGCCACCGCGACGGACGCGGACCCGGCCCCGGCCCTGGCCGCCGCGGAGGCGGCCTGGACGGCAGCCGTCCAGGGCTGACACCACGGCGCCGTCAAGGCCCGAGCACGCGGAGCGGCCCCCGGGACACTCGGTCCCGGGGGCCGCTCCGTCCCTCCCCCGGACAGGGCCTGGCCGCGCACGGCACGGCGGGTTTCGGCCACGGGCTCCCGGCACAGTTCCCGCAGCGTTCATCTGCGCGGCACGCCGATCTCACCGGGGACCGGCAGGCTCCGGCCAGGGGTGAAGTTGGCTATACAACTTCACCCGAGACGCCGCCGAGGAGGAGACCACCGTGACCGAGCTGCCGCCGTACTGGCTGCGCGACAACTGCCCGTGCGCCGAGTGCCGGGACCCCCGGAACGGGCAGAAACTGTTCCAGATCGACGACCTGCCGCAGGACCTGGCGGTCGCCGCGAGCACCGAGACCGACGGGGGCCTGGAGGTGCTCTGGTCGGACGGGCACCGCTCGCGGTACCCGCTGGAGTGGCTGGACGCCGAGCGGGACGGCGACGGGCGGACGGAGGAGGGCAAGCGGCTCTGGGTGGCGGCGGACTTCGCGCGCGGGATCCCCGAGGCGCGGTGGGAGGCGTACCTGTCCGACCCCGCCGAGCAGGCCGCCGTCCTCACCGCCGTGCGCAGCAGCGGCTTCGCGGTGCTGCGCGGGGTGCCGGCGGTGGAGCGGCAGGTCCTCGCGGTGGCCGAGAGCTTCGGCTACGTCCGGGTCACCAACTACGGGGAGCTGTTCGACGTCCGGGTCGAGCCGGATCCGAACAACCTGGCGTTCACCAGCGTCGCGATCGCGCCGCACACCGACAACCCGTACCGGGACCCGGTGCCGACGCTCCAGCTCCTGCACTGCCTGGAGAACTCCGCGACCGGCGGCGACTCCGGCCTGGTGGACGGGTTCCGGGCGGCGGCGGTCCTCCGGGAGGAGGCGCCGGCGGACTTCGAGACGCTCACCCGCACGCCCGTCCCGTTCGTCTTCCGCGACCGCCGCACCGAACTGCGCGCCGACCGCCCGCTGATCGAGGTGGACGCCCTGGGCCGGATCCGCGAGGTGCGGTTCAACAACCGCTCGATCGGCACCCTGCGCGGGAGTTCCGCCGAACTGACGGCCTTCTACGCCGCGTACCGCCGCTTCGCCGCGATCACCCTGCGCCCCGAGCTCCAGCTCACCTTCCGCCTCGACCGCGGCGACTGCCTGATCTTCGACAACACCCGGCTGCTGCACGCCCGTACGGCCTTCCAGCAGGACGGCCACCGCCACCTCCAGGGCTGCTACGCCGACCTGGACACGCTGGGCAGCACCCTCGCCGTGCTGCACCGGCGCGCCGCCGCGCTGGACGCGATCGCCGGGCTGTTCGCGGGCGAGGGCGCCGGGGAGTACCTGGGCGAGGAGGTCACCATGGCCGAGCACATGCTCCAGGCCGCCGCTGCCGCCGAGGCGGCCGGGGCGCCGGACCACCTCGTCGCCGCCGCGCTGCTGCACGACGTCGGCCACTTCCAGGGAGCGCTGCACGGAAGGGACTTGATGGAGGGTCAGGACAACCGGCACAGCGACACCGGCGCCGACTGGCTGGCACGGTGGTTCGGCCCGGAGGTGACCGAGCCGGTCCGGCTGCACGTGGCCGCCAAGCGCTACCTGTGCGCGGTGGAGCCGGACTACCGGCAGCGGCTGTCCGAGGCCTCGGAGTACACCCTCACCGTCCAGGGCGGCCCGATGGACGAGCGGCAGGCCGCCGCGTTCGCCGAACTCCCGGGCGCCGCCGACGCGGTGGCCGTCCGCCGCTGGGACGAGCAGGCGAAGACGGCCGGGGCGCCGACACCCGGCTTCGAGCACTACCGCCCGCTGCTCGCCGCGCTCATGCACTGACGGCACCGGCCGGCACGCCCGGGAGGATGGCCGGGCTCGGCCCCGGACTCAGTCGCCCTCCCGGGCGTGCCGCGAAAGCGCCGACGCGGCCAGCGAGTTGTGGATGCTGAAGGCCACCGTCCCGGGCAGGTAGCGGTCCTGGGACCACTCCACCGGAGTGCCGGTCGGGTCCGTCGTGCGCCGCCGTTCGCGCAGCAGCGGGCCGCCGCGGCGGCAGCCGAGGAGCCGGGCGTCCTCGGCGTTGGCGGCCACGATGTCAATGGTGTGGTCGGCGTCGGTGAACAGGATGCCGTGCTCGCGCAGGACTTCGGTGTGCGAGACGACGTCCGCCGGCAGCTCGGCGACGATCTCGCCGACCCGCGGCGGGTAGACGGTCCGCTCGACCATCACGGGCGCGCCGGAGAGGGTGCGCAGCCGGACGGTCACGTACACCTCGGCGCCCGGCTCCAGGCGCAGTTGCTCGCGTTCGGCGGTGTCGGCGGGGCGGCGGACCAGCGAGTCCAGGATGCCGCCGGGCTCCTCGCCCATCGAGTACGCCCAGTGCGTGAAGCTGAGCAGTTCGGAGAAGCTCTGCACCCGGGCGCCCCCGAGCACGACGCGCCGGGTGCCGCGGCGGGAGGTGACCAGCCCGTCGGAGCGGAGGACGGCGAGCGCCTGGCGGACGGTGCCCCGGGAGACGCCGTACTGCTCGGCGAGCGCGCCCTCGGCGGGCAGCCGGCCGGCCTCGCCGTACGCGCCGGTGGTGATGGCCTCGCGCAGGTCGGCGGCGACCTTCCGGTACAGGGCGCCGGGAGCGCGCTCGGCGGGGCGCCCGGGCTCAAGTGCCACGTCAGTCAATGTCCCTCCTGGGGCGGTGTCCTGCGCAGCCGTACCGGCACGGACAGCCCGACCTTATCCCGCTGCGCCTTTGAAGCATCGCACCGAACGGATCACGCTCAGATGGCCGGATTCGACCGTTCCCGCAGCCGACCCCGGTTCTGGGCCGTCCGTTCACCTTCCCGTCATCGGACTCCGGCGTACTTACCTCCGTCAGCGAAGTTGGCTAGTCAACTCGGACGGCCTCGAACGGCTCCGGGCGGCTCCGAACGGCACCGGACACCTCAGAACGGCTCCGAACGGCCACTCGCACGATCCCCCGATCAGACAACCCCACCGCAGCTCACCCCCTTGCAGTACACCCGATCAGGAGACTGACCCGTGTCCGTGCACCGCGCCCGTTCCGCCGCCTTCGCAGCGGTCCTGACCGCCGCCGCGCTGTCCCTCACCGCCTGCGGCTCCGCCGACTCCTCCACCGCGAAGTCCGGCGACGCCGCGGGCGGCAAGAGCGCCAAGACCGCCACCTCGGTCGCCGACTTCGGCGGGATGGACGGCCTGATCGCCGCCGCCAAGAAGGAGGGGAAGCTGCACGTCATCACGCTGCCTCGCGACTGGGCGAACTACGGCAAGCTGATGGACGACTTCAAGGCGAAGTACGGCATCGAGATCGAGGACGAGAACCCCGACGGCGCCAGCCAGGACGAGATCAACGCGATCACCTCCCGCAAGGGCCAGGACCGCGCCCCCGACGTCGTCGACCTCGGCTCGGCCTTCGCGCTCAGCGCCGCCAAGCAGGGCCTGCTGGCCCCGTACAAGGTCACCGACTTCGACAAGATCCCGGCCACCATGAAGAACGCCGACGGCCTGCACTACAACGACTACGGCGGCTACATGTCGATCGCGTGCGACGCCAAGAAGGTGTCCGCCTGCCCGAAGACCTTCGCCGACCTGCTGAAGCCCGAGTACAAGGGCATGGTCGCCCTGAACGGCAACCCGACCAAGGCCGGTGCCGCGTTCGGCGCCGTCTACGCGGCCGCGCTCGCCAACGGCGGCTCGCTGGACAACATCCAGCCCGGCATCGACTTCTTCGCCAAGGTCAAGCAGGCCGGCAACTTCAACCCGGTCGAGGTCACCCCGGCGACCATCGAGAAGGGCGAGACCCCGATCAGCATCGACTGGTCGTACCTGAACGCCGGCTACGCCGACAAGTTCAGGAGCAAGGGCATCGACTGGCAGGTGGCCATCCCCTCGGACGGCTCCTACGCGCAGTACTACAACCAGGCGATCAACAAGGACGCGCCGCACCCGGCCGCCGCCCGCCTGTGGGAGGAGTACCTGTACAGCGCCGAGGGCCAGAACGGCTTCCTGGGCGGCTACGCCACCCCGGCCCTGTTCGACGCCATGAAGACGGCCGGCACCCTGGACGCCGCGGGCGCCGCGAAGCTCCCGCCGGTCGAGAAGCCCTTCACCACCTTCCCGACCCAGGAGCAGACGGACACGGCCAAGAAGACCGTGACCGAGAACTGGGCCAAGGCGATCGCGGGCTGACCTGACGATGACCACGGCTCCCACCCCGGTGCCGGCCCCCGCCTCCGCCGCCCAGAGCGGCGGGGGCGCCCCCGGCCCCGCAGCAACCACCCCCGCCACCGCCGACGCCACCACGGCCGAGGCCACCGACACCGCGGCCGAGACCGCCGCGGCCAAGAGCACCGAGACCGCCAGGGCCCCCCGCCCCGGCAAGCCCCGGGCCGGCCGCGGCCGCGCCTGGATGGCCGCCCTCCCCCTGCTCCTGTTCTTCCTGGTCGGCTTCGGCCTGCCCGCCGTCGCGATCGCCATCGGCGCGTTCACCACCTCGCCCGACGCCCCCGACGGCGGCGGCACCTTCACCACCGACAACCTCACCGGCTCGCTGCAGGGCGCCTACTGGACCGCCCTGTGGGGCAGCGTCAAGCTCTCCCTGCTGACCGCGCTGATCGCCGCCGTGGTCGGCCTGCCGCTGGCCCAGGCCGTGGCCACCTCACGGTTCCGGGTGTTCCGCGAGGCGGTGCTCTCCGCCTCCGGCGTGCTCGCCAACTTCGGCGGCGTGCCGCTCGCCTTCATGTTCGTCGCCACCCTCGGCAACGCCGGCGAGGTCACCAAGAAGTTCGGCCTCACCAGCCACGGCTGGAACCTCTACACCTTCACCGGCCTCTCCGTGGTCTACCTGTACTTCCTGGTGCCGCTGATGGTCATCACCATCACCCCGGCCCTGGAGGGCCTGCGCACCCAGTGGCGCGAGGCCGCGTACAACAACGGCGCCACCGTCGTGCAGTACTGGCGGCACGTGGCCCTGCCGGTCCTGGTGCCCTCGCTGCTCGGCGGCTTCGTGCTGCTGTTCGGCGCCTCCTTCGCCGCGTACGCCACCGCCGAGGCCATGGTGGGCAGTTCGGTGCCGCTCATCTCGATGCAGATCGGCGACGCGCTGTCCGGCAACGTCCTGGTCGGCCAGGGCAACCTCGCCCTCGCCCTCGGCCTCGACATGATCGTGGTCGCCTGCCTGGTGATGGCCGTGTACCTGCCCCTTCAGCGCCGGAGTGCCAAGTGGCTCGCCTGATCAATCGCATCCGTTTCGGCCGCGGCCTCGTCCTGCTGCTCTGCGGCGTCTACTTCGCCGTACCGCTGGCCTCCTCGGTGATCTTCAGCGTCGACGACAACAAGGGCGGCACCACCTTCCGGGCCTACACCGAACTGCTGAACGCGCCCGGCTTCCTGGACAGCCTGGTGCTGAGCCTGGAGCTGGCCGGCGTCACGGTGGCGGTGCTGCTGCTCCTGCTGGTCCCGGCGATGCTCGCCGCCCGGCTCGGTGCGCCGAAGCTGCGCCCGGTGATCGAGGTGATGTGCTCGATGCCGCTGGTCGTCCCCGTGGTCGCGCTCACCACCGGCATCATCGGCGTGCTGCGCTGGGGCCCGGACTACCTCCAGGACACCCCGCTGTTCCAGACCATCGTGGCCATCCAGGACCCGAAGTTCCCGATCGTCCTGGTCATCGCCTACGTGCTGATGGCGCTGCCGTTCGCCTACCGGGCGCTGGACGCCGGGCTGCGCGGCGTGGACGTCGCCACCCTGGTCGAGGCCGCCCGCAACTGCGGGGCCGGCTGGCTGCGCGCGGTGTTCACCGTCGTCCTGCCGAACCTGCGCAGCGCGCTGCTGAACGCGGCCGTCCTCACCGTCGCCCTGGTGCTCGGCGAGTTCACCACCGCCTCCATCCTCGGCTTCGCCCCCTTCTCGGTGTGGATCAACTCCAACGGCAAGAGCGACGGCCAGATGTCCGTCGCCGTCTCGATGCTCAGCCTGCTGATCGTCTGGCTCGTCCTGCTGCTGATGTCCGCCGCCGGCCGCGGCCGCAAGGGCGCGCGGGCCTGAGGCGCCCCGCCGCACGGCCATCCCGCGCTCCGGCCGCACGGTCCTGAACCACCCCACGCTTTCCAGGAGTTACCAGCCATGACCACGGTTTCCGCCCCCGTCACCGGTGTCGCGCTCGCCCCCGGCGGCGCCACCGTCGAGTTCCGCTCGCTGCGCCGCTCGTTCGGCGCCACCACCGCCCTCGACGGCCTGGACCTGACCGTCCACCCGGGCGAACTGCTCGCCCTGCTCGGCCCGTCCGGCTGCGGCAAGACCACCGCGCTGCGCATCCTGGCCGGCTTCGAGCAGCACGACTCCGGCGAGGTCCTGGTCGACGGGCAGGACATCACCGCGATCCCCGCCCACAAGCGCGACGCGGGCATGGTGTTCCAGTCGTACAGCCTCTTCCCGCACCTGACCGCGCTGGACAACGTCGCCTTCGGGCTGCGGATGCGCGGCGCCGGCAAGGCCGAGCGCCGCAAGCGCGCCCAGGAGCTGCTGGAGCTGGTCGGGCTGCCGCACCGCGCCGAGCACTACCCGCACCAGATGTCCGGCGGCCAGCAACAGCGCATCGCGCTCGCCCGGGCGCTCGCCCTGCAGCCGCGCGTGCTGCTGCTCGACGAGCCGCTGTCCGCGCTGGACGCCAAGGTCCGCCTCCAGCTGCGCGAGGAGATCCGCCGGCTCCAGCAGGAACTGGGGATCACCACCCTGTTCGTCACCCACGACCAGGAGGAGGCGCTGTCGATGGCCGACCGGGTCGCGGTGCTGCGCGCGGGCCGGCTGGAGCAGTGCGCCACCCCGTCCGAGCTGTACGGCCGCCCGGCCACCGCGTTCGTCGCCGAGTTCGTCGGCACCATGAGCCGCATCCCGTGCACCCGCACGTCCGACGGCGTCGAGGTGCTCGGCCGCCGGCACGCGGTGGACGGCGACCTGCCCGCCGACGGCGAACTCCAGGTGCTGGTCCGCCCGGAGAACGTCACCCTGACCCCGTCCGAGGCCGGCCCGGCCCTGGTGATCACCGCGTCCTTCCTGGGCGCCGTCACCCGGCTCACCGTCCGCCTCGACGACGGCACCGAGGTCAAGGCCGACCTGCCGACCGAGGCCGCCGCCGCGCTGCCGGCCGGCTCGCGCGCCGAGCTCCTGCTGCCGGAGCGTCCGGTGCTGGTGGACCGCCGCACCGTCTGAGAGCCTCGAACCCCATCTGCGTAGCACCATCTGATGAACCACCGAAGGTACCGCCATGCCTGAAGCCCTGACGCCCTCCTCCCCGACGCCATCCTCCCCGACGCCCGGCGCCCCGACGCCCGGCCCCTCGACGACCGAAGCTCCCCGCCCCGCCGCCGTCCTGTTCGACATGGACGGCACCCTGGTCGACACCGAGCAGCTCTGGTGGCAGGCCGCCGCCGAACTCGCCGACGAGCTCCACCACGCGCTCACCGACCAGGACGCCCCCGAAGTGCTCGGCCAGGCCGTCGAGCACACCGCCGCCCACCTGCACAGGGTCAGCGGCACCACCCTCACCGAGGCCGAACTCGCCGCCCGGCTCGGCGAGTCCTTCGCCGCCAAGGTCGCCGCCGAGACCGTCCCGCGCCCCGGCGCGCTCGCCCTGCTGGCCTCCCTGCGGGACGCGCGGGTGCCCACCGCGCTGGTCTCCGCCTCCCCGCGCCAGGTCGTCGACCTGGTCCTCGCCGCCATCGGCCGGGACTGGTTCGCCGTCACCCTGGCCGCCGAGGACACCCCGCGCACCAAGCCCGCACCGGACCCGTACCTCGCCGCCGCCGAACGGCTCGGCCTGGACCCGGCCACCTGCGTCGCCGTCGAGGACACCCCGACCGGAGTCGCCTCCGCCGCCGCGGCCGGCTGCGCCGTGCTCGCCGTGCCGTCCACCGCGACGCCGATGCCCGACGGCGGCCGGATCACCCTGCTCGCCAGCCTGGAACAGGCCGACCTCGCCCTGCTGGGGAAGCTCGGCGCCGCCCGGGCCGTTTGACCGGCATGCCCTATTTCCTGCTCTCCCTCGCCATCCTGAGCGAGGTCTGCGCGACCAGTTGCCTCAAGCTCACCGAGGGGTTCACCCGCCTCTGGCCGAGCGTGGGGGTGGCGGTCGGCTACGTGCTGTCCTTCGTGCTGCTCGGGCGCGCGCTCAAGCACATCCCGGTCTCGGTCGCCTACGCCGTCTGGTCGGGGGCCGGGACGGCGGCGGTCGCCGGAATAGGCGTGGTCGCCTTCGGCGAATCGCTGGGACGCCTCCAGTGGCTGGGGATCGCCCTGGTGATCGTCGGAGTGGTCGTGCTCAACCTCAAGAACAGTCACTGACGGGCCGCCCCCCGCCCGCGGCGCTGGTCAACTACCCTTTCGGAGCGGGAAGTCGGATGTGCCGACCGCCCGCTCCGAGTGGTTCGCTACCGTGGGCCCCATGAGCGACCCACGACCCCACCACTACCGCTTCGTCCACCGCGAGCTCGCCCGCCAGGTCCTCGAATTCGGCCCCCGGCTGACCGTCCCGGACGCCGGCGGCAGCCTCCTGCCCGTCCTCACCGGCATCTGGGACAACCTCGGCCAGACCCTCCCGCCCGAGGACCGGCTGCCCAGCCACGGTCTGGACTGCCAGCACCTGCGGGCCGACGGCCACCCCCTGCTGCTCGTCACCCTCCCCACCCCGACCAGCGCCACCGAGGCCCACTTCGTCGCCGCCGTCCACCCCCAGGGCACCAAGACCGTCCGCTACGTGACCCTGGAGCACGCGCTCAACCCCTTCGACAGCAGCCCCGGCACCGTCCTCGGCGAGTGGTCGTCCGAAGGCCACCTCAACCACGGCGAGGGCCCCTCCCCCGTCGCCGAACTGTTCGTCGCCGCGGTGGCGAAGCTCGTCACCCCGAAGAAGCGCGGCTTCTGGCGCCGCTGACCCCGACGCCGCCGCGCGCCGGCGCATCGTCAAGGTCCCGTCATCGCACCGTGAAGCACCCGTCACAACAGATCGCCCGCGCACCGACTGCGGCTATGCTCGGCCGGTCACGCCATCGACACATCGGGGGAGCAGTGGCCGACTTCACGGTCAGCACCGAGTTCCTCGCCAAGCTGGCCAAGGACCTCAAAGGCTGCGGCGACGAACTCGACCAGGGACTCAAGGCGCTCAAGGAAGCGAGTCGCAGCGGACTGGGCTACGACTTCCTCGACGAGGCCTGCGGACACTTCCAGGGCACGTGGGAGTACGGGCTGAAGAAGGTCCGGGAATGCGTCAAGATCCTTGACGACGGCCTGGAGAAGGTGCAGCAGGGCTACGACAGCACCGAACAGGACACCACCAAGGCCCTCACCCCCCAGGGGCGCTCATGACCGACCCCACGCCCGACTGGTCCGGCCTCGGCTTCAACCCGACCCCCGGCGACACCGCCGCCGTCACCGGCCTCAGCGGAAGCCTGCGCCGGGTCGGCCAGCACCTGACCGACGTCCACACCACGCTCTCGCAGCTCTCCGCCAACCAGGGCCAGTGGACCGGCGAGGCCGCCAAGGCCTTCGCCGGCCAGTTCGGCAAGCTCCCCGCGTACCTCCAGGACGCCGCCGACTCGATCACCGCCGCCTACCAGGCCCTCGACGTCTGGTACCAGGCACTGACCGAACACCAGCCCAAGGCCGCCGAGTTGGCCCGCTCCGCGGTCGCCGCCAAGCAGCAGAAGGAGCAGGCCGAACAGGCGCACACCGCCGCGGCCGCCGACCCCGACCTCAAGCTCGCCGGCCAGACCTTCCCCGACGACGCCGGCCTCGCCGCCGCCGAACAGCGCTACACCAAGGCGAAGGACCACCTGGACGCGGCCGCCAAACTGGTCTCCAGCGCCGCGAGCGACCTCACCCAGCTCCAGAACCAGGCCCACGAACTCGCCGGGGGCCACAAGTCCGACGCCCACAAGACCGCGGCCGCCATCCGCAAGGCCGCCGACAGCAAGGCCCCGCCGGAGCCCGGCTGGCTCAGCAAGGTCGGCAACTGGCTCAAGAACCACGGCGCCGACATGCTCACCGTGGCCGCCGGCATCTGCGGCGTCGCGGCGATCTTCTTCCCCGCCTTCGCGCTGCCGGCCCTCCTGCTGAGCGCCGCCGCGGCAGGCACGCACGCGACCAAGTACGCCCTTGAGGGCAAGCTGTGGCCGCCGCAGAAGAACATCGGCAACTGGCTGACGCTGGGCGGCGACGTGATCGGCGCGATTCCCGGAGTGGGCGTCGCGGCCAAGGGCCTGAACGCCACCCGGGGGGCGCGCGCCGCCGGTACGAGCGTGCGCGGCGCCATGAGCGCCGGTACGACCGAGGTCCGGGCCGCCGCCCGCGCCGTCGACCCGGCCAACCCGATCTTCACCACCGCGATCGAGAAGCCCGCCATCAAGCTCGGGGTCTCCAAGGCCACCGCGATGAACGTCTCCGACGGCGTCCAGGCCGCCACCACCTTCGGGCTCAACGTCCCGACGGCGTACGCCCTCAGCAAGGACAGTCCGAGCGACGGCCTCACCAACGCGGTCAACTACACCACCGGCGGCAACAACGTCATCGGGTCCGTCGGAGTCGGCACCGCCGGCGGCAAGGGCTCCGCCGTCATCGGCACCGTGTCCGCCGTCGGCAACCTGCTCGGCATGGGCGGATGGGCGGCCGGCTATGGCCGTTGAGACCACCGGGATTCCGCCGCTCTGGCTCACCCTGCCCGCGGGCTTCACCCCCCTCGACCTCGACGAGGACCTCGGCGACCGGATGGCCCGCACGGCGGAGGGCCTGGACGCGGCCTTCCCCGACGCCCGGCCCGAGCAGAAGCTCAGCACCGTGATCGCCGCCGAGACCGCGCTGCAGGCCCAACTGCGCGAGGGCGCGGTCCACGTCTCCAGCTGCCTGGTCCGGGCCGAGGACGGCGAGCCCATCCACGGCATGCTCACCGTCTTCGTCCGCCCGCAGGACCTCGGCGCGCCCGGCAGCTACCCCGCCCGGGTCGCCGAACAGCTGGCCGAAGCCTGGCCGGACGCCGACGTCGGCGTGGTGGACCTGCCGACCGGCCGCGCCGCGCTCGCCGCCCGCGACCTGGCCGTCCCGGTGCCCGGCGCGGTGTTCGGCGTGCCCGAGTCCACCGTCAACACGGTGCGCCAGCTCGAACTGCTGATCCCGCACCCGTGGAGCCCGCACGTGGTCGCCGCCGTCTTCACCACCGAGGACCTCGACCACTGGGACGAATGGCTGCCGCTGCTGGCCACCGCGTTCCGCGGAATCTCCTTCCACCCGCCCCGGGACGAGAGCGCCGACGCGCTGCCGCCCGACCAGTGGGACAACATCCGGAAGGCCTTCGGATGACGGCCTTCCCCCACGGCCAGGACCCGCGCGACGGGCTCCGCCGCCTCCGCGGCGCACTGGCCCTCATCGCCCTCTCCACCGCCATCCTCATCGGCGTCATCGCGCTGGACGTGTACGTCAACTCGTTCATCGCCACCATCGTGGGCTTCGCCTACCCCGTGGTCATGCTGCTCGCCCTCGCCCTACGACGCGACGCCGACAGCAACCCCGCGTTCCAGCGGAAGGCGTTCGCATGGGGCGCAGGCATCGCCGCCGTCGCCTTCGTCGCGTACCTGTCGGGCTCCGTCGCCTGGACCAACCTGATCCTGGGCTCGGGCCGGACCGTGAAAGCCGTGGTCCTCAACGAGAAGACGACCGACTCGCTCCACGGCTCCGGGCGGGCGTACGCCCTCGCCTCGACCGACCCGGCCGGCGAGATCCCCGGCGGCGACCTCGAAGAGAGCTCCACCCGGCTCAAGCCCGGCGACGTCATCACCGTCCGCATGGACCCGGCCGGCCGGGTCGCCCCCAAACTCCCCGGCGAAGTCGACTCCACCGCCTACCTGTCGACCTTCCTCGGCTGCAACATCCTGATCGGCGCCACCCTGCTCTGGTCCGTGCGCAGACCCACACCGTCGCGCGACTCCTCCGATACCGTGACCCAGATCTCTCCGTAGCCCGCAACCCCGCCGCTCCTCCGCGAATCTCTCCCTTCGCTCCTTCTCAACGCACGGACAGCACGGGAGGGGATGACGCCATGGCGGATGACGGACCGAGAGCCGGCGGCCCGGAGTTCAAGATCCGGCCGGGGGACCTGAAGGCGGCCGCGCCGACCTTCCAGGCTCAGAGCAGGGCACTCAAGGACGCCCTCGACACGCTCAGGCACAACCTCGCCGACGCCGGCAGCCCGTGGGGCGACGACAAGCAGGGCAAGGAGTTCGCCCAGGCCTACAACGGCCCGCACGACCACGTGCTCTCCGCGCTGGACACCCTGGTCAAAGGCCTCACCAGCATCCACGACGGGCTGAACGCCCACGCCGACGCCGACAACCACGTCCGCATGCTCACCGGCGCCGGCCTCACCTACGGCTACGACGCCACCTTCCAGACCGGCCCGGTCATGCCCCTCGACCTCGTTCTCGGCGCCGTCGGCAGCGCAACCGGACCGAGCGGCAAGGGGGTCGACACCGCGAAGCGGATCACCGACCCCGCCATCCGGCGTCGCCACCGATGACCGGGACCCCGCCCGAAGGCCGTCAGGATCCGGGCGTAGCCTTCCACCCCGTCGTAGGAAGATCGGGGGGATGCCATGGCCAGGGAGAGAAGCCGCCGCGGAACCGTCGCGCTGACGGGCGCGCTGGTGGCGGCGGTGCCGGTGGGGACGTTCGGGCTGGTGCTGCTGAGCACGTACGTCAGCTGGGGCCTGGCGTGGCTGCTCGGGTTGGTTGTCGGGGTCGCCTGGATCGTGGGCGTCGTCCGGCTGGTCGGGGTGGTGGGCTGTTGGGTGGCGATCGTGTCCGTCGCGCTGTGGGGCGGCGCGCTGGGGGAGGTGATCACGGCCCGGGACGCGGTGGTCCTGAACGCCACCGGGGTCACCACCTCCGCCCGGATCACGGCGGCGCACGATCACCCGGAGGCGAAGCACCCGGACTCGACGTACGACCTCGCCGACGAGTGGGGCATGCCGATCCCGAACGGCACGGTGTACGGGGGCCTTCACTCGCACGCGGTCGGCGACCGGCTCACCGTCCGCTACGACCCCAGGGGCGTAGCGGCCGCGCGCACCCCGGACGACATCGACCTCTCGAAGGACCTGGCCATCGCCGGCGGCCTGGACGCCGTCCTGATGGCGGCCGTCGGCGGTCTGGGCGTGGCCGTAGTCCGCAACAGTCGCCCACGTCGGGTCCCGTTCAGCCGGGCGGGCGGAGTCCGGGGCGCCCCCCACGACTCCGCCCACCCGTAGCGCGCTGGACCGACCGCCTCTAACCGAGCAGCCCCGGCAGTTCCGCGACCGAGCCCAGCACGTGCGTCGCTCCGTCGGCGCGCAGCCGGGCCTCGTCGTGGGCGCCGGTGAGCACGCCGGCGACGACGGACGCCCCGGCCCGTACGCCGGTCAGCATGTCGTAGCCGGTGTCGCCGGCGACGGCGATCTGCCGCACCGACTCGACTCCGGTCCGCAGCAGCGCGGTGAGCGCGAGGTCCGGGTAGGGGCGGCCGCGGCCGGCCTCGGCGGGGCTGAGGGTGAGGTCGGCGACGGACTGCCAGCCGAGGGCGGTGAGGATGCGGTCCTGGGTGGCCCGGGAGAAGCCGGTGGTGAGGGCGACCTTCCGGCCCTGACCGCGCAGTTCGGCGATGGCTTCGGCGGCGCCGGGCAGGGCGGCGCAGTGCCCGGCGTCGACGAGGTCGTGGTAGGCGGCCTCGAAGGCGGTGTTGGCCCGCTGGGCCTTGTCCTCGTCCCCGAAGAGGTGCCGGAAGACGGAGATCTTGGATTCGCCCATGGTGGCGCGGACGTGTTCCAGCATGGGGCCGAAGCCCGGGCTGCCGGCCTCGACGCCGAGCGTTCGGGCGGCGGCGGTGAAGGCCTGTTCGACGAGGCCGTCGTCGGCCACGGTGGTGCCGGCCATGTCGAGGACGACCAGGCGGATATCAAAGGACATGTCAACTACCCTTACAGGTTTGCGAGTTCGGCGGTGGTTTCGGCGATGGCCGGGGAGCAGGTCATGCCGCGGCCGCCGGGGCCGGTGACGAGCCAGACGCCGTCGCGGAGTCGTTCGCGGTGGACGACCCGGGTGGTGTCGACGCACTGCGCGTACACCCCGGCCCAGCGGCGGCGGACGCGCGGCAGGGGGCGGCCGAGCAGGTCCTCGGCCACGGCGACCAGGTGGTCGTACGGGTCCTCGACGACGTCGAAGCCGAACGGCTGGTCGTACTCGTGGGTGTCGCCGATGGTGAGGCCGCCGTCGCGCCGCTGGACCATGAGCAGCTGCATCTTGTGTTCGGCGGCGACGTCGGGCTGCGGCTGGGTGTCGCGGAGGCGGTCCAGGGCGGTGCCGGCGAAGGCCGGGTAGTAGCGGAAGCTGTCGCCGTCGGCGACGGAGGTGGTGAGGGTCTCGCCGAGCGGGTCGGTCTGCATCATCTGCAGCCGGACCCTGCGTACGGGCAGCGAGGGGGCGAGTTCGCGGACGAGGCCGCCGAGCCAGGCGCCGGTGCAGAGGATGACGAGGTCACCGGTGTGGATGTCGCCGTGGTCGTCGCGGACGGCGTTCTCGCCGATCACGTCGCGGACCTCGCGGCCGGGCAGGAAGGTGTAGCGGCCGGTGGCCTGGAGGGCGGCGCGCAGCGCGGGCTGGGCGGTGCGGGGTTCGACGGCGGCGTCGCGCTCGCACCACAGGGCGCCGAGGAGTTCGCCGCGCAGGGCGGGGTTGGCGGCCCTGGTCTGGTCGGCGTCGAGCAGCCGGTAGCCGCGGGCGGCGGCGTCGGGCAGGGTGAGTGCCTGTTCGGCGACGGCGAGTTCGGCCTGGGTGCGGATCGCGGTGAGCGATCCGTTGGCGCGGAAGCCGAGGTCGGGGACCCGGGCGCCGATGCCTTCCCACAGTTCGCGGGCGCGCAGCGCGGTGTCCAGTTCCTCGCCCTGCGCGCGGCCGCTGACCCAGACCAGGCCGAAGTTGCGCACCGAGGCGCCGCGCGCCTCGGTCTCGCGCTCCAGGTGGACGACCTCGTGGCCGCGTTCGACGGCCTGCCAGGCGTGCATGGTGCCGAGCACGCCTGCTCCTACGACGATGACTCTCATGCGGCCAGGCTGGTGCGCCCAGGTGTCCTGGGGGCGTCCCGGCAGCGTCCCGCAGATGAATCACCCGAAAAGTTGTACAGACAACCCTGGGGACCGGACAGGGCCTACGGCCGCAGCACCCGCGCCCGCAGGTAGTTGCGCCGCCCGAAGTTCGGCTCGTCCACCGCCGTCAGCTCCTCCACCTGGAACCGGTACAGCGCCGCCGCCCCGCCCCCGGTGAGGAACTGCCGCCGCACCTGCTCGTCCTGTGCGAAGGACGGGTACCGCCCCTGGTAGGCGGCCAGCGCCGCCTCGGCCTGCCGCCCCCAGGCCTCGCTCGCGCCGCCGGCCAGTTGCAGGCCGCGCAGCTGCTCGCCGAAGACCGGCGGCGGCAGGAAAACGGTGGCGGCGGCCCGGGCCTCCTCGGCGAGGTGGCGGCTGTGCCGGGTGGAGCGCTCGCTGACGAAGTACAGGACGAGGTCGTCGTCGTACGCGAAGAAGGCCAGGTTGGCGTGCGGGCCGTGCTCGTGGCCGGCGGTGGCGAGGGTGAGCACCATGGCCTCGGCGAGCAGGCCCTCGACGCCCTTGTGCGGCGACTCGCCCGGCCAGTCCCCCTGCGTGATGTCGAGTCGGTACGGCATTGGCACTCCCTCCGCTGGCACGCCCGGCGCTCCCGCGCCCCGGCACGACTGAGCCGGGCGGGTTCCCCGCGAAGGGGCCCCACGCCCGGCTCACATGCTCTACCCGCCACCCCGGCCAGACAAGGGTCGGACGGGCTACGGGGAGGCTACGGAATCAGCGCTGTCGGGTCTCGCCGCCAGTGCCGCCGACACCCGCCAACAGTGCCGTCGGCACCCGCCGTTCAGTGCTGCCGCGTCCCGTACGTGGCGTGGCGGCCGGCCGTCACCGGCACCGCGCCCGGGCCGAGCAGCGGGCGCAGCGCACCCGTCCGCATCCGGTCCACCAGCGGCCCGCAGCGGCCGGCGAGCGGCGCCAGCACCACCGCGACCAGGAGGCCGACCAGCGCGCCGACGGCCACGTCGTGCGGGTAGTGCACGCCGACCCAGACCCGGGAGGCGCCCATCAGCACCGCGAAGATCCCGGCGATCCAGCCGAGCCGCCGGTCGGCGAACCAGAGTGCGGTGGCGGCGGCGAAGGCGATCACGGTGTGGTTGCTGGGGAAGGACCAGTCACCGGCGCCGGGGCAGGTCTCCAGCGAGACGCTGCCGGGGATCTGGGCGCACGGCCGGACTTCTTCGACCATGCCCTTGAGCACCGAGTTGACGCCGTACGCGACGACGACGATCACCGGCGAGGCGAGCA
This sequence comes from Kitasatospora sp. NPDC088264, assembly GCF_040685715.1. Taxonomy (NCBI): domain Bacteria; kingdom Bacillati; phylum Actinomycetota; class Actinomycetes; order Kitasatosporales; family Streptomycetaceae; genus Kitasatospora; species Kitasatospora sp. NPDC088264. Next base: position 161,590 of record NZ_JBFBIR010000004.1, on the reverse strand, counting down.
CCTTGGCCATCACGGCCGAGTCGGCGCCGCGCGCCCGCCACCAGGCGTAGAGCATGAAGACCGCGAACAGGCCGAGGCCGAGCGCCGACCAGACCTTGATCAGCTCGTCGAGCCAGTGCGGGGCGGCTTGCGCCCACCCGTTCACCCGGGTGTAGAGGCTGCCGTCGATGCCGCTGCCGTCGTAGACGGCGAGAGCCCGGGAGGACGTCACTTGTCACCTCCGTGACGGTGCGCCTTACGGGCGCGGAACAGTTCGAGAACAATGGGGAGCACGGAGACAACTACTACCAGACCGATGATCGGGAGCAGATATCTGTCGATGCTGGGGATCGACGATCCGAGCCCGTACCCGGCGAGCACGACGCCGACGGTCCAGACGGCGCCGCCGGTCACCTGCCAGAACGTGAACGAGCGGGCCGGCACTTCGAGCACGCCGCAGAGCGGGTTCAGCACCGTTCGGACCACCGGGATGAAGCGGGCGAGCACGATCGCCTTGCCGTGGCCGTACTTGCCCAGCAGTTCCTCGGCCCGCTCGACGCCCTCCAGCAGGCTCTTGCGCTCGGTGCGGCGCAGCAGCGCGCGGCCGCCGCGCTTGCCGATCAGGTAGCCGACCTGGGCGCCTGCCAGCGCGCCGACCAGGGCGGCGGGCAGCACCTGGTAGAGCTCCAGCTGCGGGCCCCTGGTGGCGCCGGGCACGCACAGCAGCCCCGCGGTGAACAGCAGCGAGTCTCCGGGCAGGAAGAAGCCCACCAGCAGGCCGGTCTCGGCGAAGAGCACGACGGCGATGCCGAGTGCGCCGAAGGCGGCGAGCAGCGAGGACGCGTCCAGCGGGTTCACCGCGAGGTGAGCGGCCGGATCGGCGAGGAACTGAAGCAAGGCTGGCGGACCTCCCGTACGTTGGGGGGCGGTTCACAGCGGAACCCGCCCCGACCGTCTACAGTGACGTAGACGGTCTACATGACTGTAGACGAAACCTGGAGGAAGCGCCGCCATGTCCGACGTACCGTCCGCCCGCCGGCCCGCCGGGGAGCTGGAGGCCGAGGTGCTGGCCGCGCTCTGGTCGGCCCGGCAGCCGATGACCCCGCAGGACGTCCAGTCGGCACTCGGCGGGGACCTCGCCCGCACCACCATCGCCACGATCCTCGCCCGCCTCCACGACAAGGGCACCGTGGAGCGCACCCGGGCCGGCCGCGCCTACGCGTACACCCCGACCGTCCAGGACACCGCGGGCCTCGCCGCCCGCCGGATGCACACCGAGCTCGGCCGCGAGGCCGACCGCTCCACCGTGCTCGCCCGCTTCGTCTCCGACCTCTCCGCCGAGGACGAGCAGCTGCTGCGCGACCTGCTCGGCGACGGCGCCCCGGGTCTCGACTCCACCCCGGGCATCGCCCCCGCCCCCGGCCACCGCACCTCCGGCCACGGCACCCCCGGGGCGGCCGGATCGTGATGATCGCCGTCTGGGCCCCGCTGCTGCTGCCGTTCCTGGCCGCCCCGCTGGCCCGCCGCCTCGCCGACGCGCTGCCGCCCCGGGCCGCCGCCTGGATGCTCGCCGGGACGTCCGCCGTGCTGGCCGGCGGCACCCTCTGCTCGCTCGGCCTGCTCGCCGCCGCCGGGCTGCTCCAGCTACCGCCGGTCGCCGCGATCGGCCACCTGTCGCTGCCCTGGCTCACCGCCGCCGCACCCGACGCGCCGGTGGCGGCCGCCGCGGCCGGTCTGGTGCTCGCCGCGCTGACCGCCCGGGCCGTCCGCACCGCCCGCCGCCACCGGCTGGAACTGCGCGAGGCCCGGGCCGCCCTCCCGGCCTGCCCCGCGCCGGACTGCCCCACGCCGACCGAGGGCCGGCATCCGGACACACGCCCCGGGCACGTCACCATGCGCCGGGCACGCACCCCGCAGGCCGTCCTGGCCGGCGCCCGCGCCCTGCTCCAGCCGAGCGAGCACCCGCTCGCCGTCCTCGACGACGAGCGCGCCGACGCCTTCGCCCTGCCGGGGCGCCTGCCCCTCCCCGGCCGGCCCGGCGAGCCCGGCCGGATCGTGGTCACCTCCGGCATGCTGCGCATCCTCACCGGGCCCGAGCGGGCCGCCCTGCTCGCCCACGAGCGCGCCCACCTGACCGCCCGCCACCACGTCTTCCTCGCCCTCGCCGAGCACGCCGCCGACCTCCACCCGGCGCTGCGGCCGCTCCGCGCGCCCCTCGGGTACCACCTGGAGCGCTGGGCCGACGAGGTGGCGGCCGCCCGGGTCGGCGACCGCGCCGTGACCGCCCGCGCGGTCGGCCGGGCCGCCCTGGCCGCCAGCCGCTCCCCCTGGCCGGCCCGGCCCCGGCTCGTCCCCGCCGCCCACTCCGGGCCGGTCCCGCGCCGGGTCGCCGCCCTGCTCCAGCCCCGCCCGGCGACCACCGCCACCGGCACCCGCCTGCGCGCGGTCGCGATCGCGCTGGCCGCCTGCCTGGCGCTGAGCACCGCCGCCTCCCTGGAGGCCACCGCCGACCTGCACCACACCGTCGAGGCGGCCCAGCGCGGCACCGGCGCTGACCGCTGACCGCTGACCGCGGCACGATCCACCGAGCCCGCACCAGGCCTACGCAAGGCCCTCACCAGGTCCCGTGCCAGGCCTCGCACCAGGCCCGCGCCGGGCTCACACCAGGCCCGCACCAGGACCCCCGCTAGTCATCACACCCCGGCATGTCCACGGTCATACCGTCCGGTATGCCGAGTTGGCAGACCCCGTCCCCAGACACTCACCGCCCCCGTACGCTTTCGTCAGCGCGTCGACCCCGGCGCGGCCTCGAACGGCGGCGAGGAGCAACGCGAGTGCGGCAGACCGGACGGCAGTCCCGACGACCAGAACGCCGCACCGCGCCGAGCACGGCCGAGCTGGCCAGGGTCCACGACCGCACCCTCGCCGAAGCCGCCGCCCGCGAACTCGCCCAGCCCCCCTACCCCGACCCCGGCTCCCCCGGCCTGCTCGAACCCCGCCCCGAGATCGGCGACTCCTGGGCCCGGCTGCGCCGCCTCGGGCTCGACCCCGACGCCGGTGCCGCCGCCGTCCACCTCGGCCCCGCCGAGATCGAGCAGCGCCGCCGCACCAGCGGCCTGGACGCGGTCCTGCCGGTGCTGCGCGACACCCTGCTCCAGCCGGTCGGCCAGAGCCCGCTGATCCTCGCCATCGCCGACGCCGACGGCCACGTGCTCTGGCAGGAGGGCGAGCGCGCCCTGCGCCGCAGCGCCGACCGGATCGGCTTCCTCACCGGCGCCCGCTGGATCGAGGAGAGCGTCGGCACCAACGGCATCGCCGTCGCACTGCGCGCCCAGCGCCCGATGCACGTCCACTCCGCCGAGCACTACCTGCGCAGCCACCATTCCTGGACCTGCGTGGCCGCCCCCGTGCACGACCCGGGCACCGGGCGGCTGGTCGGCGCGATCAACCTCAGCGGCCCGGCCCGCAACGTCCGCCCGTACCTGCTGCAGCTCACCGCCACCGCCGCCCGGCTCGCCGAGACCGAGCTGCGCGCCCACCGGCTGGAGGCGCTGCACCAACTGCGCACCCTGGCCGCGCCGGTGCTCGCCCGGGTGGCCGGCCCTGCCCTGGTGGTGGACTCCGCCGGGTGGACCGCCGCCGCGGCCGGGCTGCCGCCGCCCGGCCGGCTGCGGGTGCCGGTCGGCGGCTGGGGGACCGCCGCCGTGCACTGGGTGCCGGGCCTCGGCGAGTGCGCCCTGGAACCGCTCGCGGACGGCTGGCTGGTGCGACCGGTCCGGCCACCCGAGGCGGACGGCTCCGGCACGGTGACGGCCGAACAGGCCGAGCAGGCCGAGGGCGCCCGGCTCCGGCTCGACCTGCGCCGCCAGGACCGCCCGGAGCTGACCGTCCGGGGCGCGGCCGGTAGCTGGTCGCACCCGCTCAGCCCGCGCCACGCCGAACTGCTGCTCCTGCTCGCCACCGGACGCGAGGGCAGCACGGCCGCGCAGCTCGCGGAGGCGCTGTTCGGCGACCCGGGCCGGACGGTGACGGTCCGCGCCGAGCTGTCCCGGCTGCGCCGCTACCTGGGCGGCCTGCTGGCCCACCGGCCGTACCGCATCGCCGAGTCGGTGTTGGTCACGGTGGACGGGCCGGACGACCCGTACGACCTGCTGCCGGCCTCCTCGGCCCCGGCCGTCCGGCGGCTGCGGGCCGGGCTGGCCACGGGGACGGTCCGGCTGCCGGGTACTACGGTGCCCGTCCCGCCGCCGCGCGGGCCCGCCGGCGCCCCGACCGGGCCTCAGCCGCCGGCGAGCAGCGCGGCCAGCTGGGCGTCGGTCGGGCCGCAGGCGCGCTCCGCCTCGGCGGAGACCAGCACGTAGGTACGGTCCAGCCACGCCCGCACCCGGGGCTTGGAGGCCTCCAGCAGGGCGCTGCCGTGCGGTGATTCGAGCGCCAGGTGCAGCGTCGAGCCGTGGCACGGGCAGTACGCCGGCCACAGCTTGACGTCGCCCTGGCCGCTCAGCGTCTGGAGACCGTCGCGCAGCAGCTCGCGCGAGAACACCCAGTCGGCCTCGTCCGGCCGCCCCAGATGGAAGGTCAGCAGCACCTCGTACGGGCGCGCGGCCTCGAACCGGAACCGGGTGCGCACCTCGCCGACCACCTCCTCGCCCAGCGAGATCCGCAGCATCAGCACCTCCTCCACCGCCGCCGGAGCGGCGGTGGAGCCGTCCCCATCGCCGCCCGTGGGGGTGGCGGCGAGGGGTGCACTGGAGGCTGCGGACAGCGGGTCGGGCGGCATGACGGTCTCTCCGGGACGGCGTGGGATGACCTCAGCCTGAGCCACTTCCGGCCGGGCGGGCAAGGGTTGCAAGGAGGTTGCATCGATCCCCGTCCGGGCGGGCCCGACCGCCCTCACCGACTTATCAGACGGATCGTCAACTTCCTTCTGTCGAACGGGTGTCCACGAAACGGATCAAAACCGTCCAGGCCGCGACGAGCCGCTGGTACGCTCTCCCCCTCCCGGCGCGGGCCCCACCCGGACCCCGGCCGACCGACCCCGGGCGGCCGATGCCGACCCGGTGGCAGCGCATGGGAGAATACCGCGACCGCGACGGCGACTTCGGGGAGGGAGGGGTCCGGTGGCTGCGCGCGAGGACACTGCGCGGGACGTTCGGCACGAACCCGAACGGCACGGCCGGCACGGGCGGCCACGCCCGTTCGGCGGCCGGTTCCGGCTGCCCACCCTGCGCTTCTCCGGTGCCGCGATGGCGATGTCCACCGTCGTCGGCATCAGCATCGCCACCACCCTCCTGCTCAACGAGCAGCAGGGCGTGGGCCGGCGGGCCGGGGTCGCGCGCGTCGGCACCACCCCGCCGCCCACCCCCGCCGCGGGCGACCAGGCCGAGGCCGCCGCCGACCGGGCCCCGACCGCGCCGAACCCCACCGCGCCGAACCCCACCGCGCCGAACCCCACCGACCTCCCGGCCACCGGCCGACCGCCCGCACCGAGCCCCTCGGCGCACCGCCCGGGGGCGGCGGAGGGCACGGCCGCCGGAGCTGCCTCGCCCAGCGCGCCCGGCACCCGGTCGGCACCCCCGGAACCCGCCGGCGGACAGGCCGCGGCCGAACCCATGGCCGACCACGGCCCCGGCACCCGGCCGGCCGGCACCGGCGAGCCCGCCACGCCGGCCGACGCCGCCGCGCCCTCGCCGTCGGCCCAGCCCGTCGCGCCCGCCGCCGAGCAGCCGGCCGACCCCTCTTCGCCCTCCCCCTCGCCGACCACGCCGCACGCGCCCGGACCCCGCCCGGCCGCCCCGGCGCAGCCCGCACCGCCGCCGCCCGGCGCGGTTGCCCCGGGCACCGACGGCCCGACCGCCGGCACCCCTGACCCGGACACCGACCCGGGCACCGACCAGGCCCTGACCGGCGTCGCCACGGTCACACCGCTCGGCCGGGACGGCCTCCGGCACCAGCTCGACCTCACCGCCACCGAGCCGCTCACCGCATTTCAGGCCGAATTCCGCCTCACCCCGGGCGAGTTGGCACCCGGAAGCGGCGCCGCCTGGACCGACCTGCCCGGCGCGGTCGTCACCGCCCAACAGGAGCGCGGCACCCTCGTCTACCGCTTCACCACCCCGGCCGGCATCGACGTCCCGCCCGGCCACTACGCCTTCGGCGTGCGCGGCACCCGCCCCGCCGCCGAACCCCCGGGGCCCACCGGCCCGTCCGGCCCGTCCCTCCCGTCCGGCCCCTCGCTCCCGTCCGGTTGGCCCGCTTCGTCCGGCCCGGTCCGCAAGGTCGCCGCGGCGGAGAGCTGGAGCGCCGCCGCCTTCGGCATCGACCGGCCCCGGGCGGTCGCCGCGCTCGGCGCCTTCGGCCCGGTCGCACCACAGCCGGCCGCGCCGCAGCCGGTCACACCGCGGCCCGCCGCGCCCGAGGCACCCGGGCTCCCGCCGCGCCCCGGCACGCCGACGGCCTTCACGCCCCGCTGACCTCCGGCCGCGCCGTCCCGCCGGCTTGCCACCTCGCAGCCTCGCCACCTCGCCGGGGTCTGCCGCCCACCCCCGTCGTCCGGCCGTACCGTCCGACGATCCGACAGGTCACCGCCCCGGACGGGCTCATCCCGACGCGCCCGTTCGTTACTGTGGGCAGCACCCGGCCCGGCGGTCCCAGCGGCCCCGGCCGGCCGCCGTTCCGCATCCGAGGAGGAGTCCGTGTCCACCGTCCTGACCCAAGGCGGCAACGCCCCGCTGACCGCCGCGCGGGTGACTGTCGAGGTCACCGCGCCCAAGGCGCTGGACGTCTCCGGCCTGCTGCTGACCGACGCCGGAAAGGTGCGCTCGGACGACGACTTCGTCTTCTTCAACGCCCCGCACGGCCCCGGCGTCAGCCACCGCCCGGCCGCCGCCGGAGCGCCGGACGCGATCACCGTCGACACCCTGGCCGTCCCGGCCGGCATCACCAAGATCGTGGTGACCGCCAGCCCCGCCGACCAGTCCTCCACCTTCGCCGGGATGGAGCCGACCGCCACCGTCCGCGACGCCGACACCGGGCAGGCCCTGGTGACCTTCACCCCGCCTCAGCTGGGCCAGGAGACCGCGCTCATCGTGGTCGAGGTCTACCAGCGCGGCGGCGCCTGGAAGGTGCGCGCGGTCGGCCAGGGCTACGCCAACGGCCTGGCGGGCATCGCCACCGACTTCGGCGTCTCCGTCGACGACTCCCCGGCCGCGGCCCCGGCCGCCCAGGCCCAGGCCCCGGCCCCCGCCACTCCCCCCGCGGCCCCGCCCACCCCTCCGGCCGCTCCCCCGGCTCCCCCGGCTCCCCCGGCTCCCCCGGCTCACCCGGCTCCCGCGGCTCACCCGGCTCCCCCCGTCGACCCGCGGATCGCCCTCGCCGCCACCCCGCCCGCGCCCCCCGTGCCCCCGGTCGCCCCGCCGGCCCCGGCCGCCCCCGCCAAGGTCACCCTGGACAAGGGCCGGGTCAACCTGGTCAAGGGCAGTTCGGTCTCCCTGGTGAAGAACGGCCGCCCGTTCCTCTCCTCGGTCCGGATGGCGCTCGGCTGGGAGCCCGCCGGCCGCGGCCGCAGCGTCGACCTGGACGCCTCCTGCCTCGCCTTCGACGCCCGGCGCAAGAAGCTGGAGACGGCCTGGTTCATGAAGCTGACCGTCTTCAAGGGCGCGATCGCCCACTCCGGCGACAACCTCACCGGCGGCGGAGCCGGCGACGACGAGTCGATCACCGTCCATCTGGACGGCCTGCCGGCCGAGGTCACCGGCCTGGTCTTCGTCGTCAACTCCTTCTCCGGCCAGCGGTTCACCGAGGTCAAGAACGCCTACTGCCGCCTGCTGGACGCCCGGACGGAGGAGGAGCTGGTCCGCTTCGACCTCACCCACTCCGAGCCGCACACGGGCGTGGTGATGTGCAAGCTGGTCCGGCAGTCGTCCGGCGAGTGGGTGATGACCGCGCTCGGCGAGTACGTCGATGCCAAGACCGCCCGGGCGATGGTCGATCCGTCCGCCGCCCTGCTCTGAACCGTCTCGCCCCCACCCCGCTCCGCCCCACCCCTCACCGAGACCGCCCTGACGCCCAGGGCCGATCGGCCCAACGTCATGGCCGCACACGCGAATTCACCCTCCTGAGGGATCAAGTCGTCCACCCGCCGACTCGATTTACCTCTAGGGGGGTGAATCGCGCTCTCCCGCGCACTCGTTGAGGGAGAGACCGTGCCACGCTTCCTGTCCCGCCTCGCCGTCGCCGGCACCGCCGTCGCGCTCACCGCCGGCCTGATCACCCCGTCCGCCGCCCAGGCCGCCGCCGAGCCGTCCGGCCGCGTCCGGACGCTCGCCTGGGCCGCGCTCGGCGACTCCTACACGGCCGGCTTCGTCGAGGCCGCCGGCGCCGAGACCGAACCCCGCGACGGCTGCGCCCGCACCACCGGCTCCTACCCCGAGCTGATCCGCCGCGGCCTCGGCCCCCTGGTCGAACTGCGCAACGTCAGCTGTTCCGGCGCCACCGTCAAGGACGTCTACCAGACCAAGGAGGCCCCGCCCGGCCGCCCGCTCCCGCCGCTCGGGACCAACCCCGGCGCCCCCTTCCCACCGGTCCCGTCGCAGATCGACGCCGTCTCCCCGAGCGCCGACGTGATCACCGTCGAGATCGGCGGCAACACCCTCGGCTTCGCCGAGATCCTCAAGGGCTGCATCGAACTCGGCGCCGCGGTCCTCGGCCAGGGCACGCCCTGCAAGGACAAGTTCGACGCGAGCCTGCCCGACCGCTTCGACCAACTGCGCGGCGACTTCGACCAGATGCTCGGCGCCCTGCACGCCAAGGCCCCGTCCGCGCGACTGCTGGCCGTCGGCTACCCCCACCTCGTCCCCGAGGACGCCACCCGCTGCACCTACGGCGACCTGGAGCAGTTCGCCACCTTCACCACCGGCGACCTCGCCTGGGCGCGGACGGCCATCCTGGAGCCGCTCAACGCGATCATCGCCCAGCGGACCGCCGCCCGCGGCGACACCTTCGTCGACCTCTACCCCTCCACCACCGGCCACAGCGTGTGCGACCAGGACCACTGGCTGGACGGCGTGCTGACCAGCATCATCCCGCTGCGTTACGCCCTGGTGCACCCCAACGCCAAGGGCCAGGCCCACGCGGCCGCCCTGGTCGAGGACGCCGTCCTGAACTGACCGGCCGCACCGGAAGCGGCCGTACCCGGAAGCGGCCGAACCGGAAGCAGCCGCGCCGGAAACGCCCGCGCATCGAGAACCGATCGAAAACCAGTGGCAGGCCCTCCCGTCGCGGATCATGCTGAGCGGATGCTCATCCGCGAAGCCACCCCCGAGGACTGGCCTGCCGTCTGGCCCTTCTTCCACACCGTCATCGCCGCCGGTGAGACGTTCCCCTACCCCCTCGACCTCTCCTCCGACCTCGGCCGGGAGTGGTGGATGCTCGCCGCACCCCATCGCACGGTGGTCGCGGTGGACGAGGCCGGCACGGTCGTCGGCACCGCCAACATGACCCGTAACCGCCCCGGCAACGGCGCGCACATGGCCAGCGCCAGCTACCTGGTCGACCCGGCGCACCACGGCCGCGGCATCGGGCGGGCCCTGGTCGAGTACACCCTCGACTGGGCTCGCGCCAACGGCTACCGCGCCATGCAGTTCAATGCCGTGGTCGCCAACAACCACCACGCCGTGAAGCTCTACCGGTCCCTCGGCTTCGACATCGTCGGCACCGTCCCCGAGGCCTTCCACCACCCCGTCGACGGATACGTCGGCCTGCACGTCATGCACCGGGCACTGTAAGGGAGTTCGCTACTCCTCGATCGCCCCGCCGACCCGCCGCAGGTGCTGCCGGAAGCTGTACGACGGGTCGGCGGCGCGGCGCTCCAGGTACTCGTCGAAGGCGGTCTGCCGGCGCAGCGTGTCGCCGGAGGCGATCCGCCCGGCCTGCGCGCGCTCGGTCCCGGCGATCCCGGCGGCCGTATCCAGCACCTCCCCGGCCCGGTCGGCCGGGACGAACAGCACCCCGTCCGCGTCGCCGAACACCACGTCCCCGGCGCTCACCAGGTGCGGCCCGACCCGCGCCGCCACCGCCGCCACCCCCACCGGCGCCGCCCTGAGCCCCACCCCCAACCGCACACACGCATCCGCCACCAACGGCGTCGACAACCCCGCGAACTCCTTCAGCATCCCCAACTCCTCTTACCAAAAGCCCAGTTCACGCTGCCTCGATCCTAATCCGGGGTTCCGCCTCACCCCATTGAGTGATCGTCATCCATCCACCCGACGTGCCACTCCGAGCTCACCTATTCTGTTGGCGCGTCCAACCAATCGACCGCGAGCGGGCCCAGGTCAGCCTCTTCAGCAATCCCCACCGCGACGAGTACACCGAGGTGCACCTGGCAGCCTTCGGCGAACCGCTCGCCCTCCCCGCCCCGTTCGAGTTCGAGTTGGACACCAAGGACTTCCTCTAGAAGTCCCGGGAACGCGACAAACGGCCCGCACCCCCCTTCCACCGGGGGTGCGGGCCGTCGTCGTGCGGGTGCGCGCGGGTCAGCCGCGGGTGGCCATGGCGCGCAGGAAGAAGGTGAGGTTGGCCGGGCGCTCGGCGAGGCGGCGCATGAAGTAGCCGTACCACTCCTGGCCGTAGGGCAGGTACACGCGCATGGTGTTGCCCTCGCCGGCGAGGCGCAGCTGCTCCTCGGGGCGGATGCCGAACAGCATCTGGTACTCGAAGGAGTCGCGCTTGCGGCCGTTCCACTGGGCGAGCTGGCCGGCGATCTTGATCATGTTGGGGTCGTGCGAGGCGATCATCGGGTAGCCCTCGCCGGCCATCAGGACCTTGAGCGCGCGGACGTACGCGAGGTCGACCTCGTGCTTGCCCTGGAAGGCGACCGACTCGGGCTCCTTGTAGGCGCCCTTGCACAGGCGCACGCGCGAGCCGGGGCCGGAGAACTCGCGGCAGTCGGCCTCGGTGCGGCGCAGGTAGGCCTGGAGCACGACGCCCAGCCAGGGGAAGTCCGCCCGCAGCTCGCGCGCGATGCCGAGGGTGGAGTCGGTGGTGGTGTGATCCTCCATGTCGAGGGTCACCGTGGTGCCGGCGTCGGCGGCGGCCTCGCAGATGCGGCGGGCGTTCTCCAGCGCGATCTTCTCGCCGTCCACCGGGAGGAACTGGCCGACGGCCGACAGCTTGACCGACACCTCGGCGCCGGCCGCGAGGCCGGTCTCCTTGAGCGCCTTGAGCAGGTGCTCGTAGGCCTCGGCGGTGCCGGCGGCCTGGGCGGCGTCCTGGGTGTCCTCGCCGAGGTGGTCCAGGGTGACCTTGCGGCCGGTGGCGATCAGGTCGTCGGTCGCGGTGACGGCGTCGTCGAGGACGTCACCGGCGACGAAGCGCTCGACTATCGCGTGGGTCGGCGGGAACTTCTCGACCACGGTGCGGACCTGCGGCGACCGGGAGGCCGCGAGAAGGGCGGAACGGAGCATCGTGACTCCTGGAGCTGGTGCTTCTAAGGGTGGCAGAAGGGGGGCCGGGGCGGCGGGCGGCGGGTATGTGACACCGCCGCCCCGGCGGGCGGCGCCCGGCTGCGGGGCCGGGCGTCGCGGGTGACCGAGTGGTCAGGCGACCGGAGTGGTCAGGTGACCGGCGCGGCCACGTGACCTGGACGGTCAGGCGACCGGAACGGTCGGGAGGGGCACTCAGCCCATGTGCGGGTAGCGGTAGTCCGTCGGCGGGACGAAGGTCTCCTTGACCGAGCGGGTCGAGGTCCACCGCGCCAGGTTCTGCTTGGCACCGGCCTTGTCGTTGGTGCCGGAGGCCCGGCCGCCGCCGAAGGGCTGCTGGCCGACGACGGCGCCGGTCGGCTTGTCGTTGATGTAGAAGTTGCCGGCCGCGAAGCGCAGCTTGTGCATGGCGTCCTGGGCGGCCGCGCGGTCCTGGGCGATGATCGCGCCGGTCAGGCCGTAGGCGGAGGCCGACTCCATCTGGGCCAGCATCTCGTCGTACTTGTCGTCCTGGTAGACGTGCACGGCGAGGATCGGGCCGAAGTACTCCTCGCGGAAGTACTCGGACGCCGGGTCCTCGCAGACCAGGACGGTCGGGCGGACGAAGTAGCCGACCGAGTCGTCGTAGGTGCCGCCGGCCAGGACCTCGACCGCGGGGTCGGCCTGGGCGCGGTCGATGGCGGCCTTGTTCTTGGCGAAGGCACGGTCGTCGATGACGGCGGACATGAAGTTCGCCAGGTCGGTGACGTCGCCCATGGTGAGGCCCTCGACCTCGGCGGCGAACTCGTCCTTGAGACCGGCCCAGATCGAAGCCGGGACGTAGGCGCGGGAGAGCGCCGAGCACTTCTGGCCCTGGAACTCGAAGGCGCCGCGGGTCATCGCGGTCTTCAGCACGGCCGGGTCGGCGGACGGGTGGGCGACCAGGAAGTCCTTGCCGCCGGTCTCGCCGACGATCCGCGGGTAGGTGCGGTAGCCGGCGATGTTCTCGCCGACGGAGCGCCACAGGTGCTGGAAGGTGGCGGTGGAGCCGGTGAAGTGGATGCCGGCCAGCGCCGGGTGCTTGAGCGCCACGGCGGAGACGTCCAGGCCGTCGCCGGTCACCATGTTGATGACGCCCTTGGGCAGGCCGGCCTCCTCCAGCAGCTGCATCAGCAGGTGCGCGGAGTACTGCTGGGTCGGGGACGGCTTCCAGAGCACCACGTTGCCCATCAGCGCGGGCGCGGTCGGCAGGTTGCCGGCGATCGCGGTGAAGTTGAACGGGGTGATCGCGTAGACGAAGCCCTCCAGCGGGCGGTGGTCGCTGCGGTTCCACACGCCGTCCGAGGAGATCGGCTGCTCGGCCATGATCTGGCGGGCGAAGTGCACGTTGAAGCGCAGGAAGTCGACCAGCTCGCAGGGCGTGTCGATCTCGGCCTGCTGGGCGGTCTTGGACTGGCCGAGCATGGTGGCGGCGGCCAGGGTCTCGCGCCAGGGGCCGGCCAGCAGGTCGGCGGCCTTGAGGAAGATCGCGGCGCGGGAGTCGAAGGAGAGCGCCTGCCAGGCCGGGGCCGCGGCCAGGGCAGTGTCGATGGCCTCCTGCGCGTCGGCCTGGGTGGCGTTGCGCAGGGTGCCGAGCCTCGCCGCGTGGTTGTGCGGCTGGACGACGTGGATCTCGGCGCCGCCGCCCATGCGGCGCTCACCGTTGATCGTCATGGTCAGCTGGACCGGCTCCTGGCCGCCCAGCTCCTTCAGCTTGGCCTCCAGACGGGCCCGTTCCGGGCTGCCCGGGGCGTAGCTGTGGACCGGCTCGTTCACCGGCGCGGGGACCTGGGTCACAGCGTCCATAGAGCGCACGCTCTCCTTCGTTGATGCGGGGGGATGCCGGCGCGGGTCGCACGTCGGCCACAGCACGAACGCTATTCCTGCCCCTGGGGCCACTTGATTGGCCGGAAGGCTAAATTCCCCCGTACGGCGTTGTCCGGCCCGACGAAGGGGTCACGGCGCAATCACGGCGCGCCGTTGCCGGCCCGTCGCGCCGGAGGCCACCGGGAGCACCGGCCGGTCCCAGTCGATCCGGTGGCCGTGCACCGGGCGGAGCATCTTCTCCGGGCTCAGGAAGGTCCGCATCGCGATCGGCGCGAGCAGCCGGAACAGCGCCCGGCCGACCGGCCCGGAGGACTTCTGGTTGTTGGTGCGCGCCGCGTCGGCCGCGATCTTCTCGACCCGGGGCCGGCGCAGCGCCTCGTAGGCGGCGAAGGCGGCGGTGTGGTCGGGCAGGTCCCGCAGGCAGCGGGCGAGTTCGACGGCGCTCTCGACGGCCAGCGAGACGCCCTGGCCGGAGCTGTTGGAGGGGGCGTGCGCGCAGTCGCCGACCAGCACCATCCGGCCGCGGTACCAGTGCGGGACGGACGGCATGATCTCCAGCCGCGGGAAGACCTCGACGGTGTCGGCGGCGGCCTCGCGCAGCACGTCCCGGGCGGGCAGGTCGTCGGCGTGCAGGTCGCGGACCCGGCGCAGCCACTGCTCCGGGCTGACGGCGCGGACCTGTTCGGCGGTCAGCTGATCGGGCTGCGGGATGTTGCTGAACCAGGCCGTCCCGGCGCCGTCCGGCAGCCCCCAGTAGCCGAAGAAGGCGCGGGCGCCGTTGGCGAAGTGCATGGTCTCGCCGTGTCCGGCCCGGCCGGGCAGCCGGTGCGGGCTGTAGCCGCCGACGCCGAGCAGGCCGGTGTACCGCGCACCGGGTGCGGCCGGGTCGATCAGGGTGCGGACGGTGGAGCGGGTGCCGTCGGTGCCGATCAGCAGGTCGCCGGTGGCGGTGTCGCCGTCGGCGAAGCGGGCGGTGATGCCGTCGGCGCCCTCCTCGGCGCCGACCAGCCGTTTGCCGTACCGGACTTCGATGCCGCTCTCGCGCAGCCGCCGCTGGAGCACCTCGTACAGTTCGGCGCGGCGCATGACCCGGCCGGGCGGCAGGTCGGGGAGGCCGGCGAACTCGGCCAGCACGCCGCCCCGGCCGTCCTCGATCAGCATCGGGCCGATCGGCTGCCCGATCGCGCCGACCTCCGCCCCGAGCCCGACGGTCGCCAGGGCGTCGAGCCCGTTGGGGGCGATCATGAAGGTGCCGCCGATGCCCTCGGCGGAGGACTCGTAGGCCTCGAAGACGACGGCTTCGACGCCGGCCTTGCGCAGGGCCAGTGCCGTCACCGGCCCGGCGATCCCGCCGCCGATGACGAGGGCCCTCTTCTCCCCGTTGCTCGTACTCATTCCAGGCTCCCGAAGATCTCGTGCCAGGTCCGGATGAACTCCGGCTCCTTGAGTCGACCGACGAGGTGCTCGACGAAGCGGCCCTCGGCCTCCAGCGCGCCGACCCGGTGCTCCTCCTCGATCAGGAAGATCCAGGCCACGCCGTCGTCCGAGGCCTTCCGCAGGGCCGCCCGGATGCCCGTCACCTCGGCGGCCAGCGCGGCCCGCCGCTGTTCCAGCAGTTCCACGGCCTCGGCCGGCGGGACCACCATGAGCAGCGACAGCGCGACCCCGAACGCGGGGTACTCGTGCTGCGGTTCGGCGACGAGTTCGCGCATCCAGTCGGTGAGCTCCGCCCGGCCCTCGGGGGTGACGGCGTAGACGGTGCGCTCCGGTCGCTGGGTGTCGCGGACGGTCTCCTGTTCGGCGACGAACCCGGCCTTCCGCAGTTGCTCCACGACCATGTACAGCGAGCTGCGGTTGTACTTGATGTTGCGGTCCTTGCCGTGCTCCTTGAGCCGGCGCCCCATCTCGTACGGGTGCATCGGCCCGGCCACGAGTTCGGCCAGGACCGCGAGGGCCAGCGGGTTCGACACCTTGCGTCGCTTCGCCACGAGACGTCCTCATCTCTTGGTCAGTACTGACTATCCAATCCTGAATAGTCAGAGTCAACTATTTACGAAAGCCGGGCCACGACTCTGTCCGCCCGGCTAAAATCAACCACACGGCATTGTCCGAGCGGATGAAGGAGGCCCGATGACGACCCCCGGCCTCCCCGCCACCCCCGGACTCCCGCCCGTCCCCGGCCTCCCGCCCACCTCCGGCCTCCCGCTCCGCCGGCTGCTGATGTCCCTCGGCGAACCCCTGGTCGAACTCCAGGCCGCCCCGCAGGGCCTGGACGTCCCGGTCCGCGACGTCGCGATCCTCGACCCGGAGGACCCGCCGACCGCCGCCCCCGGCGAACTCGTCCTCGCGATCGGCGCCCGCGGCCGCGCCGCCCTCCCCGCCCTGCGTGCCGCCGGACGGGCCGGCGCCGCGGCGGTCGCGGTCAAACTGGACGGCCCCGGCCAGGCGGACGCACTGCGCGAGGCCGCTACCGAGGCGGGCGTCGCCCTGCTCTCGGTCCGCCGCGAGACCCGCTGGGAGCACCTCGACTCGCTGGCCCGCGCGATCATCGCCGGCCCGGACGCCCCGGACACCCCCGGCGCCCCCGAACCCAACGCGGGCGACCTCTTCTCCCTCGCGCAGACCGTCGCCGTGCTCACCAACGGCATCGTCTCGATCGAGGACACCTCCAGCCGGGTGCTGGCGTACTCCCGCTCCTCCGACTCGGACGAGGTCGACGACCTGCGCCGGCTCTCCATCCTCGGCTGGCAGGGCCCCGAGCCGTACCTGTCCAAGCTCCGCGAGTGGGGCATCTTCCAGCACCTGCGCACCTCGGACGCCCCGATCGCGGTCGAACCGCACCCCGAACTCGGCCTGCGCCGCCGCCTGGCGATCGGCATCCGGGCCGGGGCGCAGCCGCTCGGCACCATCTGGGTGCAGGAGGGGGCGCAGCCGCTGGCGCCGCTCGCCGATCAGGCCCTGGTCGGCGCCGCCCGGGTGGCCGCCGCCCAACTGGTGCGCCGCCGACGCGAGTTGTCCGCCGACACGCGACTCACCCGGACGCTGCTCACCGGCCTGCTGGAGGGCTCCACCGGCCCGCAGTCGCTCGCCACCCACCTGGGGCTGGACCTGCGGCGCCCGGCCACCGTGCTCGCCTACAGCGCGCACACCACCGAGGCGCTGCACCGCTCCGACGTCACCGGCCTGATCTCGGTGCACGCCGCCGCCCGACACCGCACCGCACTGCTCGCCCCGATCGAGTCCCGGGTGTACGTGCTGCTGCCCGAACTCCCGCCCGGCCTGCCGATGGCCACCGTGCGCGGCTGGGCGGACGAGGTGGTGGCGGCCGCCCGGGAGCACCTCGGCGTCCCGCTGCGCGCCGCGATCGGCTCGACCGTGGACGGCCTGGCCCAGGTGCCGGACTCCCGCGCGCAGGCGGACCGCATCCTGGACGCGATGGGCCGCGGCGGGGTGGACCTCGACGTGGCGGCGCTGATCGACGTCCAGGCCGAGGTGCTGGTCAGTGAGATGCTCGCGCTGCTCCAGGAGCGCTCCGGCCTGCGCGACCCCCGGCTCACCGCGCTCGCCGCGTACGACCGCCGGCACGGCACCCGGCTCGCCGAGTCGGTGCTGGCCTGGCTGGACGCGCTCGGCGAGGTCCGGGTCGCCGCGGACGCCCTGCACATCCACCCCAACACCCTGCGCTACCGGGTGCGCCGCGCCGAGCAGTTGACCGGCATCGACCTCGCCCAGCCGCAGCAGCGCCTGCTGGCGATGCTGCAACTGAGGCTGCCCGCGGACGAATGACCGCGGGCAGCCTCGACTCTCAGTGGCTCACTCGCCGTAGCCCTGGCCGCGCTTGTGCTCGTTCAGCCGGTGCCACGGGCCGGTGATGGCCAGCTGGATGCCCGGGGTCTGGATGTTGGCGAAGAGGGTCTTGCCGTCGTCCGAGAAGGTCACCCCGGTGAACTCGCTGAACTCCGGCTTCTCGGCGGTGCCGATGTTCAGCTCGTTGCGGGCGACGGAGTAGGTCAGCCCGTCCTCGGTGGCGCCGAACAGGTGCGACACGCCCTCGCCGTCCTCGGCGATCACGATGCCGCCGTACGGCGAGACGGTGATGTTGTCCGGGCCGTCGAAGTTGTCGTGGTCGCCCCAGACGTCGGTGTTGACGCCGAGCAGCACCTTCAGGGTGATGGTGCGGCGGGTCGGGTTGTAGAACCAGACCTGGCCGTCGTGCTGCACCGGGCTCTCCGAGCGGGCGAAGCTGGAGACGAAGTAGAAGCCGCCGTCACCCCACCACATGCCCTCCAGCTTGCGGGCACGGGTGACCTCGCCGTCCTTGAACTGCTTGCGGACCGAGACGGTCCTGGCGTCGCGGTCCTGAACCTTGACCCAGTCCGCGCCGTAGGTGGTGCCGACCTTGGTGGCGCGGGAGAGGTCGTCGACGAACTTGCCCTGGGAGTCGAAGACCTTGAAGGCCTCCAGCACGCCCGCGTCGGCGGCCAGCTTGCGCAGCTGGTAGCGGCCGTGCTTGAAGCCGGCCGGCGGGGTCCAGCGGAACAGCAGGCCGTTGGGGTTCGAGGCGTCCTCGGTCAGGTAGACGTGGCCGCGCTTCGGGTCCACCACGACGGCCTCGTGCGCGTACCGGCCGAAGGCCTTCACCGGCTGCGGGTCGCGGTTGTAGTCGTCGTCGAACGGGTCGACCTCGAAGATGTACCCGTGGTCCTTGGTGAAGCCGTTCTTGCCGGCCTTGTCCTCGGTCTCCTCGCCGGACAGCCAGGTGCCCCACGGGGTCACGCCGCCCGCGCAGTTGGTGGAGGTGCCGGCGATGCCGACCCACTGCTCGACCGAGCCGTTCCGCTTGGCGTGCACGATGGTGCAGCCGCCGGCCGCGCCCGGGTCGTAGACGTGGCCCTCGGTCAGCGGCACCGGGTACGGCCAGTTGGCGCGGGCACCGGACAGCTCGTGGTTGACGACCAGCAGGTTGCCGCCGCGCTCGTCCTCGAAGGCGGAGGTGCCGTCGTGGTTGCTCGGGGTGAACTCGCCGGTGCGCAGCCGGGTGACGCCGGCGCGGTTGACGACCTTGTACGCGAAGCCCTTGGGCAGCGACAGCAGCCCGGCCGGGTCCTGCACCAGCGGGCCGTAGCCGACGGCGGCGCGCGCGGCACCGGTGTCACCCGTCGCGGACGCGGCCGGCAGCTCGCCGCCGGCCGGGGCGGCGATCGCGCCCGGAGCGCTGGCCAGCGCCTCCGCGCTGCCGGCGATCAGCACGCCGGCCCCGACGAGGGTGGAACGGTTGACGAAGTCCCGGCGGGACAGCGGCATGGCAGCAACTCCTGAGGAATCGGCCGCCGGACCGGGGGCGGGCCCGGTGGCCGGCGGGCGGGGCGTCGAGACGGGGCGTCGACGACCAGCAGACTCCGCCGCGGGGATGAACCCGGCATGAAGCCCACCTCACGCCCAGGCGGCCATTTGCCGACCGATGACCGACACATGACCTCCGCTTTGCCTACGGCACCTGCCGAGGGTCACCCCGACCGCGTCGTCCGCCACTGCTCCCAGGCCGACAACCACAGCTGCTCGGCGAGCCGGTGCTCCTCCCAGACCTCCGGCCCGCCGCCCCGCCGCTCCCGCCAGAGCTGCTCCCAGGCCCGCTGCGCCGGCAGGCTCGCCACCTCGCTGGCGAACACCGTGTACCGGACGACCTCCTCGACGGCCGCCCCGCCCTCCGGCGTGCCGATCAGCCAATGCGTGTGCCGGGCAAGCCGGTTGAGGTGGTTGACCATCGCGGTCAGCGCCGTCACCGCCTCCTCCCGGGTCTCGGTGGCGAGCCGCATCTGCTGGCGCACCGCCACCTCCCAGCGCACCTCGTAGGCGTCCCCGCGCGGGCGCCGCGGCGTCCGCCCGGCCCGGACCTGCGCCTCGACGGCGGCGGACTCGGCGACGCTCTGCGCGATCAGCTCCCGGTGCGCCTCCAGCCCGACGGCGGGCGGCAGTTCGCGCTCCTCCACCGGGACCTGCCGGGCCCGCCGGGCGGCCAGCTCGCCCAGCAGCTCGGCCCGGCCGCGCAGGTACGGCTCGAAGTCCGCGATCCCGCCGAGCTCCACGCCGCCGGGCGGCACCCCGCGCCCGCACACCGTCACGGTCAGGCCGCCGATCCGCAGCCGCCCGGCCCAGACCGGTGCTGCCCCGTCGGCGGCCGACGCGCCCGGCCAGAGCACCGGCCGGTCCTCGTGCACCTCCACCGGGTACGGCTCGCCGTCCACCGTGATCCACTCGCGCAGCGCCCGCACCCGGCCCGGCCCGTCGCCCTCGTCGACCCCGAGGTGGTCGTAGACCCGGTCCCGTTCGTCCTCGACCACGTCCTCCAGCTCGGGCAGGTCCTCGCCGTGCTCCGCGCCCGGCCGGTAGGTGCGCACGCTGACGTACGGGCCGGCCACCGAGCTCCAGTCGCCGGACTGCACCTCGACCCAGGCGAGTTCGCCGCCGGAGGTCTCGAAGGCGGCCAGCGCCTCGCCCCAGCCGCCCGTCGCGCCGCCCCCGCGCGACAGCCCCGCGACGACGCCGTACACCGGGAAGTCGGCCGCGGCCACCGTCCGGCGGGAGAAGTCATCCACCGCGGCGAGACGCTCCTCCCTGCTCCTCGGGTCCGGGACGCGCGCAGGGTCCGTCCGCCCGACGTTCCACTCCGGGGGCCTGCCGCCACTCTCCCGCATCATCCTGTGCCGCACCCCCGAGTCCTCGCGCCCGCACCGCCGACGCCACCTTAGTGCCCGGGACCTGCCGGGTCATCAGCTCGGGTGCCGGGCACCGGCGCAGGCCGCGTCGGGACGCCCGGTCGCCAACGGGCACGGGCCGTGTCAGGAGGCGCGGTTGTCAGCCGCCCTCCCTACCCTGGCGGCATGACAGCAGACAGCAGCTTCCCGGCCCGGATCAGCATCGTCACCCTCGGGGTCGCCGACCTCGACCGCAGCGCCCGCTTCTACGAAGGCCTGGGCTGGCGGCGGTCCTCCGCCTCCAGCCCGGAGATCGTCTGGTTCCGCACCGCCGACTCGGCGCTCGGCCTCTTCCCCACCGAGGAGCTGGCCGCCGACGCGGGCGTGCCCGCCACCGGCGAGCCCGCCTTCCGCGGCGTCACCCTCGCGGTGAACCTGGAGTCCCCCGCGCTGGTGGACGCCGCGTTGAAGACGGCGGTCGAGGCCGGCGCCGTGGTGGTCAAGCCGCCGGTCCCGACCAGCTGGGGCGGCTACTCCGGCTACTTCGAGGACCCGGACGGCCACCTCTGGGAGCTGGCCCACAACCCGTTCTTCCCCTTCGCCGAGGACGGCTCCCTGGATCTCCCCTGACCCGCCCGCCCATCAGCCCGTCGAAGCCCCCCCCGTCGGCCCGTCAGCCCTTGGACCGCGCCTTGAAGGCCGCCTTGCGCGCCTCCTTGGCCACCGCCCGGTCCAGGTGCAGCTCCCCGACGGCCTCCAGGACGTCCGCCGTGTACGGGTGGTCGACCCGCCAGAGCTCGCCGAAGTAGGACGCCGGGTTGCCGGTCACCGGCAGGTCCGCGATCAGCTCGCGCAGCAGCTCGGCGTCGCCGCCGCTGTCCAGCAGCTGGGCGGCGAAGGTGTCGACCACCGTCCACAGCGCCATCGTCCGCTCCGGCACCGGCACGTCCGTCGCTCCCTTCGAGGTCAGCCAGGCCCGGGCGGCGCCGCCCAGCTCGGGGTCGTCCAGTACGTCGCGCACGGCCGGCTCGGCGGCCGTGCCCAGCATGTTCAGCGCCGAGACGCCGAGCATCCGCCGCATCGGGGCGTACGCGTCGTCGCCGCGCGCCGCCGCCAGCAGCTCGCGCGCCGCCGCCACCGGCTCCCGGCCGGTGATCCAGACCCGCAGCTCCTCGTCCGGCAGCACGTTGGCGGCCTCGCACACCGCGCGCAGCAGCTCGGCCGCGTCGCCCTGGGCCAGCTCGCCGACCAGCGGCGCGTCGTAGCCGTCCTCCAGCAGCCACTGCCGGATGCCGTACTGGCCGAGCGGGGTGAGCCGGACGAGCCCGAAGCGCGCCGACTCCTCCTCGTCCAGCGGCGCCTCGCCGACGAGGGCGGGCTCCTCGCCCTCCGGGCCCTCCTCCTCGTCGAACAGCTCCGGGTCGATCGGCCGGTACTCCAGCAGGCCCAGCTCGGCCAGGTCACCCAGCATCGGGTCCAGTGCGACCATCACATCGGTGATGTCGCCCAGCAGCTCCTCGCTCGGCTCCTCGCCCTCCGGCACCACCAGCAGCGCGGCCAGCACGCCCAGCGGCACGGTCTCGTTGCCCGGATCGGCGAAGGCGGTGGTCTCGTACAGCACCTGCAACGCCTCGTCCAGCAGCTCGGCGGCGGCGTCCCGGGCCTCCTCGACCTCGCTCAGGGCGTCCTCGTCCTCCTCCCCGGCTTCCCCGGCCTCTCCGGCCTCCCCGCCCTCGGCGGCCCGCGCGGCCTCCTCCTCCGGCAGCGAGTCGGCCTCCACAGCCAGCTCCCGGACGATCCCGGCGGCGGTCAGCCACAGCTCCAGGACGGTCTCCGGGTCACCCTCCTCGGCGGGCTCCAGATCCGGGCCCGGCACGGCGACGTGCTCACCGGCCGCCGTCGTCCCGATCTCCACCAGGTCCAGGTCGCAGGCCAGCGACCAGGCCCGCATCGCCTCGACCTCCGCCTCCTCCGGCACCTCC
Organism: Kitasatospora sp. NPDC088264; assembly: GCF_040685715.1. Lineage (NCBI taxonomy): Bacteria > Bacillati > Actinomycetota > Actinomycetes > Kitasatosporales > Streptomycetaceae > Kitasatospora > Kitasatospora sp. NPDC088264. The sequence continues at coordinate 139,606 of NZ_JBFBIR010000004.1, read as the reverse complement.
CCCTCGGCGGGGGCCAGGCCCAGCAGCTGCGCCGCGGGAGCCCGGTCCTCCTCCACCAGGTCGCCGAACTCGTCCACCACCCGGTGCGGGGCCGCCCAGCGGGCCAGCGCCAGCGCGTACCCGAACATCGGCACGGCCTTCGCCAGGGCGGCCAGCTCCTCCTCGGCGGGCAGCTTCACCGGCGGTACCAGGACCGCCGCGTCGTCCAGGTCCTCGTCGTCCAGCCCGTGCGCGGCGAACGCCCCGTAGAGGTCCTGGAGCTCCAGGTCGGCGGGCAGAACCGGCTCGGCCGCACTCTCCCCCGGCGAAGCCCCGGCGTTCTTCCGACGTCGTCCGGCCATCGTTGTGCGTTCTCCCTCAGCCAGCGGTCCGCCTATCAGCTCAGCGTCCCGATCCACCACCTCAGCGTATAGGCCGGGCACCCCCGATGCCCGGCCTCAAGGGGCGCGCGCCGCAACCGTGCGCCCACCCTTTATCCTTCGCATTGGCACCGTGCACACCCCGCGCGGGCCACCGGGCAATGAAGCCCTTCGCCCTCCCCGCCCGACACCGGGCAGGAGGGGCCCACTCAGCTCACCCGCTCCACCAGGGAGCCCCGCACCGCGGCCACCACCACAGCGCCTCAGGACGGGCGCGCCGGCACACCCCGCCGACCCGGTGGTGCCCTGCCACAGGAGATCCCTTACATGGCGGACCTCTCCCCCGCCGGCTCCGGCCTGCGCACCGCGCAGCTCGACGGACGCCGACTCTCGGAGGCCCTGCTTCCCCTGGAGCTCGCGCCCCGCGCCCAGCTCCAGCTCGCCGCGGTCAGCCGCTGGAACGCGTTGCGCGGTGTCCGCGTCGGCCTCGTCGCCGCCGCCCTGCTGCTGATGCTGATCGGTGCCAACCTGGCGACGCCGATCTACCCGCTCCTCCAGCAGCGCCTCGGCCTCGGCCCGCTCGACACCACGATCCTCTTCACGATCTACGTGTTCGCGCTGGTCCCCGTGCTCGCCGTGGTCGGCCACTGGTCCGACCACCTCGGCCGCCGCGCCCTGATCCTGCCCGCCGTCGCCCTGGCCGCCGCCGGCGACGTCGTGTTCGCCACCTCGGGCAGCTTCTGGCAGCTCGCCGCCGGCCGGGCCGTCCAGGGCATCGCCGTCGGCCTCTCCACCGGCGCCGCCGGGGCCGCCCTCGGCGACCTGCTGCCCGACCACCCGACGCTCGCCGCCAAGCTCACCCTGGCCTGTTCCGCCGGCGGCGTCGCGCTCGGCCCGGTGGTCGGCGCCCTGCTCGCCAACGGCGCGGACCCGCTGCTGACGCCCTTCCTGCTGCACGCCATCGCCCTGCTGGCACTCTGCGTGCCGCTGGCCCTCGTCCACCCGCGGATGCCCGGCCGCAACCGCCCGCCGACCACCCCGCCCCGCATCACCACCCCGGCCCACCTGCGCCCGCGCCGGCTCGCCCTGCCGGTCGCCGGCCGCCGCGAGTTCCTGCTCGCCGCCTCGGCCGGCTTCATCTCGTACGCGGTGTTCGGCGTCTACCTGGCGCTCGCCCCGGCCTTCTCCGCCAAGCTGCTGCACACCTCCTCGCACCTGACCGGCGCGATCGTGGCCGCCCTGCTGCTCGGCTCCTCCGCGCTGGCCCAGTTGGTCGTCCCGCCGACCTCCGACCGTCTGGTGATCGCCCTCGGCATGACCGGCCTGGCCGCCGGCCTGGCCCTGGTCGTCGCCGCCCAGTACACCGGCACGCCCGCCCTGCTCTTCATCGGCAGCATCCTCGGCGGCGCCTGCCAGGGCATCGCCTTCCGCTCCCTGTTCACCAGCGCGGCCGCCGCGATGGACCCGGAGCGCCGCGGTTCCGAGCTCTCCGCCCTCTGGGTCATCGTCTACCTCGGCAGTTCCCTCCCCATCGTGATCGTCGGCGCCCTGGTCCAGCACTACGGCCTCCTCCCCGCCGTCAGCGGCTTCGCCGCCGTCGCCGCCCTCCTCTGCGCGACCCTGGCCCTCGCCGTGGCCCGCAAACCCAGGCAGTCCTGACCTACCGCAGCCAAAAACGCCGCCGCCCGGGACCGAAGTCCCGGGCGGCGTTCGTACAGGGCTACTCAGCCCAAGGGGCCCAGTCACCGGTGTTGATCTCAAGATCAAAGGGCTTGGGCAACCGAACTGGCTCGCCGAACTTCCACTGACCCAGCACCTGGTAGGTCCCCTCGCCGCGGTCCGGCTCGCCGAACAAGGTGACGCCGGGCTGCCGCGGGTCACGGTCGACCAACAGGTAGTACGGGATCCCGGTGCGTGCGTAACCACTCCATTTGGTGGGCTTCACCTGTCGACCGAACATGGGGCGCCGGTCATGGCGCGCGTTGGACGCGGAGGTCACCTCCACCACCAGCTCAAGATCGACCGGGCGGACGTACAACACATCCTTGGCCCGCTTCTCTGCATCGACGTCCCTGCTCACGATCACCATGTCCGGGATGTAACCGCCCTCGATCTCGACCAGGTCCAGGTTGACCGTCCGGACGGCGCGCCATTGGAACTTCGCGTCAGCGATTTTGCCTGCCAGCACCGACTCCTGAATGTCCGTGAGGATCCCCTCATGGAGGTACACCGGGGCTGGTGACACAACGATCTCCCCTCCGATCACCTCAACCCGTGTGCCGTCATCCGGGAGCCGGAGATACTCGCCGAGTTCTCCCCGGACCCACATGGCGTACGGCGAGTCAGGCAGAAGCAACTGCGCGAACGCAACTACCGACATGACTTCGCTCCCTCCGAGGTCGCGGCTCCAGCCTGGCCGCCCGCTGGCAGATATACCACTGCCGCACAAACCTTTCCCCCGAAGGAGAGGTCTGCGCGGCAGCGGGTTGACGGAAAAGCCGTCCGTCAGACGTTGAAGCCGAGGGCGCGGAGCTGGTCGCGGCCGTCGTCGGTGATCTTGTCGGGGCCCCACGGCGGCATCCAGACCCAGTTGATGCGCAGGTCCTGGACCAGGCCATCGGTGGCGGTCTTGGCCTGGTCCTCGATGACGTCGGTCAGCGGGCAGGCCGCCGAGGTGAGCGTCATGTCGATGGTGGCCACGTCGGACTCGTCGATGTGGATGCCGTAGATCAGGCCCAGGTTGACGACGTCGATGCCCAGTTCGGGGTCGACGACGTCCATCAGGGCCTCGGTCAGGTCCTCCACGGACACGGTGCCGGCGGTGGTGCCGACGATGACGACGCCGTTCGGCTGGTCCTCCGCAGCGGAGGGGGTTTCGTCACTCATGGTCTGTCCTCCTCTGCGGGTCAGTCGTTCACGGCGGGGTGCTGGGCGAGCGCCTGGGCGGTGGCGTCCTTCCAGGCCATCCAGCTGAGCAGGGCGCACTTGACCCGGGCGGGGTACTTGGAGACGCCGGCGAACGCGACCGCGTCCTCCAGCACCTCCTCGTCGCCCTCGCCCTGGCCCTTGCTCTGCATCAGCTCCAGGAAGGCCTCCTGGACGGTCTGCGCCTCGCCGACGGTCTTGCCCACGACCAGGTCGTTCAGCACCGAGGCGCTGGCCTGGCTGATCGAGCAGCCCTGGGACTCGTACGAGACGTCGGCGACCGTCGAGCCGTCGAGCCGCACCCGCAGGGTGATCTCGTCACCGCAGGTCGGGTTGACGTGGTGCACCTCGGCGTCGCCGTCCCGCAGCCCCTTGCCGTGGGGGTTGCGGTAGTGGTCCAGGATGATGTCCTGGTACATCGAGTCGAGCTTCATGTCCTGCCCTGTCCCGTCAGCCGAAGAAGTTCCGGACGTGGTGCAGGCCGTCGATCAGTGCGTCGACCTCGCCCGGCGTCGAGTACAGGTAGAACGACGCCCGCGTGGTCGCCGGAATTCCGTACCGCAGGCAGACCGGCCGCGCGCAGTGGTGGCCGACGCGCACGGCGATGCCCTGCTCGTCCAGCACCTGGCCCACGTCGTGCGGGTGGATGTCGCCGAGGGTGAAGGAGATCGCGGCGCCGCGGTCGACGGCCGTGCGCGGGCCGATGATCCGCAGGTCCGGGACCTCCAGCAGGCGCTCGACCGCGTACGCGGTGATCGCGTGCTCGTGCGCGGCGATCTTCTCCATGCCGATGTCCGACAGGTAGTCGATGGCCGCGCCGAGCCCGACCGCCTGGGCGATCGGCGGGGTGCCGGCCTCGAACTTGTGCGGCGCCGGGGCGTAGGTGGACGAGCCCATGGTGACGGTCTCGATCATCTCGCCGCCGCCGAGGAACGGCGGGAGGTCCTCCAGCAGCTCCTGGCGGCCCCAGAGCACGCCGATGCCGGTCGGGGCGAGCATCTTGTGACCGGTGAAGGCGACGAAGTCGGCTTCCAGCGCCTGGACGTCCAGCACCATGTGCGGGGCGGCCTGCGAGGCGTCGATGACGACCAGCGCGCCGACCGACTGGGCCTTGCGGACGATCGTCTCGACCGGGTTGACGGTGCCGAGCAGGTTGGAGACCAGGGTGAAGGAGACCACCTTGGTCTTCTCGGTGATCAGCTCGTCGATGTCGGACAGGTCGAGCCGGCCCTCGTCGGTGAGCCCGAACCACTTCAGCTTCGCGCCGGTGCGCTGCGACAGCAGCTGCCACGGAACGATGTTGGAGTGGTGCTCCATCTCCGTGATGACGATCTCGGAGTCGGCGTCCACCCGGTACGGCTCGTCGGCCCAACCGAGCATGTTGGCAACGAGGTTGAGCGACTCGGAGGCGTTCTTGGTGAAGATCACCTCGTTGCGGCTGGGCGCGTTGACGAAGGCCGCGACCTTGTCCCGCGCGCCCTCGTAGAGCGCCGTGGCCTCTTCGGCGAGCACGTGCACGCCGCGGTGGACGTTGGCGTTGTGCCGCTCGTAGTAGGCGGTCAGGGCTTCCAGCACCTGGCGCGGCTTCTGCGAGGTGGCCGCGTTGTCCAGGTAGACGAGCGGCTTCTCCTCGTGCAGCACACGCTGCAGGATCGGAAAGTCCTTGCGGATCGCGTCGGTGTCGAGCAGACCCGTGAACGGATGCGTCACTCGGACGCGCCCCCCTTCACATACGCCTCGTAGCCCTCGTTCTCCAGCTTGTCGGCCAGCTCGGCACCGCCGGACTCGACGATGCGGCCGCCCGCGAAGACGTGGACGTAGTCGGGCTTGATGTACCGCAGGATGCGGGTGTAGTGGGTCACCAGCAGGGTGCCGACCTCGCCGGTCGAGCGGACCCGGTTGATGCCCTCGGAGACGATCCGCAGCGCGTCGACGTCCAGGCCGGAGTCGGTCTCGTCGAGGATCGCGATCTTCGGCTTGAGGAGCTCCAGCTGGAGGATCTCGTGGCGCTTCTTCTCGCCGCCGGAGAAGCCCTCGTTGACGTTGCGCTCGGCGAAGGCCGGGTCCATCTGGAGGGCGGCCATCGCCTCCTTGACCTCCTTCACCCACAGACGCAGCTTGGGGGCCTCGCCGCGGACGGCGGTGGCGGCGGTGCGCAGGAAGTTGCTCACCGAGACGCCCGGGACCTCGACCGGGTACTGCATGGCCAGGAAGACGCCGGCCTTGGCGCGCTCGTCGACGGACATCTCCAGGACGTCCTCGCCGTCCAGCAGCACCGAGCCGCCGGTGACGGTGTACTTGGGGTGGCCGGCGAGCGAGTAGGCCAGGGTGGACTTGCCGGAGCCGTTCGGACCCATGATCGCGTGGGTCTCGCCCTGCTTCACGGTCAGGTCGACGCCCTTGAGGATCTCGCGCGGGCCGTTCTCGGCCTCGACGGAGACGTGCAGGTCGCGGATTTCAAGCGTTGCCATGGGTACTCAGGACTCCTGGTTGACGGAGACGAGCACATCGTCCCCTTCGATCTTTACGGGGTAGACAGCGACCGGCTTGGTGGCGGGCAGGCCGGAGGGCTTGCCGGTGCGCAGGTCGAAGCTGGAGCCGTGCAGCCAGCACTCGATCATGCAGTCCTCGACCTCGCCCTCGGAGAGCGAGACGTTCGCGTGCGAGCAGGTGTCGTTGATCGCGAACACCCCCTCGTCGGTGCGGACGACGGAGACCGGCACGCCGTTGAGGTCCACGCGCTTGGGCACGTCCTCCTGGAGGTCGCTCAGCGCGCAGGCACGGAGGAAGGTCATCTGGATCAGACCGCCGCTTCCAGCTCGGCCTCGATCTTCTCCATCAGCTGGTCCTGGATCTCGGCGACGCCGATCTGCTGGACGAGTTCGGCGAAGAAGCCGCGGACCACCAGGCGGCGGGCCTCGTCGGCCGGGATGCCGCGGGACCGCAGGTAGAACAGCTGCTCGTCGTCGAAGCGGCCGGTCGCGGAGGCGTGGCCGGCGCCGACGATCTCGCCGGTCTCGATCTCCAGGTTGGGGATCGAGTCGACCCGGGCGCCGTCGGTGAGCACCAGGTTGCGGTTGAGCTCGTAGGTGTCGGTGCCCTCGGCGGCGGCGCGGATCAGCACGTCGCCGACCCAGACGACGTGGGCGTCCTGGCCCTGCAGCGCGCCCTTGTAGACCACGTTGGAGCGGCAGTGCGGGGTGTCGTGGTCGATGACCAGACGGTGCTCCAGGTGCTGGCCGGCGTCGGCGAAGTAGAGGCCGAACAGCTCGGCCTCGCCGCCGGGCGCGGCGTAGTTGACCCGCGGGTGGATCCGGACGACGTCGCCGCCGAAGGTGACGACCACGGACTTCAGCGAGGCGTCCCGGCCGACCAGCGCGGTCTGCTGGGCGACGTGGACGGCGCTGCGGTCCCAGTCCTGGACGGAGACGAAGGTGAGCTTGGCACCGTCGCCGACGAGCAGCTCGACGTTGGCGGCCCGGGTGCCGGTACCGGTGTGGTTGATCACCACGACGGCCTCGGCGAACGGCTTGACGTCGACCACCACGTGGGCGAAGCGGGTGCCGCCCTCGCCGTGCACGTCGATCTTGACCGGCCCGGTGAGCACCGCGTCCTGGGGGACGGTGACCACGAGCGCCTGCTCGAAGGCGCTGAACGCCTGCGCGGCGACCCGGTCGACGGGCTTGCCGGCCTTGCCCAGACGGGCGTCGTCGCGGCCGACGGTCTCGGCGGTGACGCCGTCCGGCAGGCTCAGCTCGACCTTGTCCTCGCCCTTGGCCGCCTCGGCGGCGGTGCCGTCGTGCAGGCCGCCCAGGCGGTGCATCGGGGTGAACCGCCAGTCCTCCTCGCGGCCGGTGGGCACCGGGAAGTCGCCGACCTCGAACGAGGGCTTGACGGCGACCCGGGCGTCGATCGGCTGCTGGACGGTGGCGCGGCCGGTGCCGGGGCCGGCGAGCTGGGCGCCGGCGCCGGCGGTGCCGACCTCGATCGACCCGGCGGTGGTGGAGCCGGTGGTGGTGTTGACGTCAGCCATGGCTGTCGTAGTGCTCTCTTCCTCGAAAAGCTCGAAAAGTCGGTGGGCGGTCAGCGGCTGGACGTCAGCCGACCGCACCCTCCATCTGCAGCTCGATCAGCCGGTTGAGCTCCAGCGCGTACTCCATCGGCAGCTCGCGCGCGATCGGCTCGACGAAGCCGCGGACGATCATCGCCATCGCCTCGAACTCGGTCATGCCCCGGCTCATCAGGTAGAACAGCTGGTCCTCGCTGACCTTGGAGACCGTCGCCTCGTGGCCCATGGACACGTCGTCCTCGCGGACGTCCACGTACGGGTAGGTGTCCGAGCGGGAGATGGTGTCCACCAGCAGCGCGTCGCACAGCACGTTGGACTTGGCGCCCTTGGAGCCCTCGCCGATCTCGATCAGACCGCGGTAGGAGGTCCGGCCGCCGCCGCGCGCCACCGACTTCGAGACGATGTTGGAGGAGGTGTTCGGCGCCATGTGCACCATCTTGGCGCCGGCGTCCTGGTGCTGGCCCTCGCCCGCGAAGGCGATCGACAGGGTCTCGCCCTTGGCGTGCTCACCCATCAGGTAGACGGCCGGGTACTTCATGGTGACCTTGGAGCCGATGTTGCCGTCGACCCACTCCATGGTCGCGCCCTCGTACGCCACGGCGCGCTTGGTGACCAGGTTGTAGACGTTGTTCGACCAGTTCTGGATGGTCGTGTAGCGGCAGCGGCCGCCCTTCTTGACGATGATCTCCACGACCGCGGAGTGCAGCGAGTCGGAGGAGTAGATCGGCGCGGTGCAGCCCTCGACGTAGTGGACGTACGCGTCCTCGTCGACGATGATCAGCGTCCGCTCGAACTGGCCCATGTTCTCGGTGTTGATCCGGAAGTAGGCCTGGAGCGGGATGTCGACGTGGACGCCCTTGGGCACGTAGATGAACGAGCCGCCGGACCACACCGCCGTGTTCAGCGCGGCGAACTTGTTGTCGCCGGCCGGGATGACGGTGCCGAAGTACTCCTTGAAGATCTCCGGGTGCTCGCGCAGCGCGGTGTCGGTGTCCAGGAAGAGGACGCCCTGCTCCTCCAGGTCCTCGCGGATCTGGTGGTAGACGACCTCGGACTCGTACTGGGCGGCGACACCGGCGACCAGGCGCTGCTTCTCGGCCTCCGGGATGCCCAGCCTGTCGTAGGTGGCCTTGATGTCCGCGGGCAGGTCCTCCCAGGACTCGGCCTGCTTCTCGGTGGAGCGGACGAAGTACTTGATGTTGTCGAAGTCGATGCCGGAGAGGTCGGAGCCCCAGGTCGGCATGGGCTTCTTGCCGAACAGCTTCAGGCCCTTGAGACGCAGGTTCAGCATCCACTCGGACTCGTTCTTCTTCGCGGAGATGTCGCGGACGACCTCCTCGCTGAGCCCGCGCTTGGCCGCGGCACCGGCGGTGTCCGGGTCGGCCCAGCCGTACTCGTAGGTGCCCAGGCCCTCGAGCTCGGGGTGCGAAACGGTGTCAGTCATGCGAGCTTCCTAACGCGCGGACGCTGAATCTTCGGTGGACGTACCGGCAGTCGGCACTGCATCGGAGCCGCGGCCCGCGGAACGCCGGGCAGGCGACGATGCGGCACCGGGTGCCGGCACATAGGTGGTGCAGACCCCGTCGCCGTGGGCGATGGTGGCCAGCCGTTGCACATGGGTGCCCAGCAGCTGGGAGAAGACCTCGGTCTCCGCCTCGCAGAGCTGCGGGAACTGCTCGGCGATGTGCGCGACCGGGCAGTGGTGCTGGCAGAGCTGGGCGCCTGCCGGGGCCTTCGCCACGGCCGGCGGGACCCGCCGCACCGTGGCAGCGTACCCGTCCGCGCTCAGCGCCTGGGCGAGCGCCTCGGTGCGCTCCCCCGCCTCGGCCAGCCGCAGGAGCTCCAGGTACCTCTCGCCCTGCTTGCCGAACCGGGCCCGGGCGAAGGCGGCGACCGCCTCCTCGCCCGCCTTGCCGCCGCCGACCGAGTCGGAGATCCAGCGCAGCGCGTCGGCGGCGAGCTGGTCGTACGCCTGGTAGAAGGCGTCCCGGCCGCCGTCGGTGAGGGCGAAGACCTTGGCCGGGCGGCCCCGGCCACGGCTGCCGTAGACCCGCTGCTCGCGGGACTCGACCAGGCCGGCGGCGGCTAGTCCGTCCAGGTGGCGGCGGACGGCGGCGGCGGTGAGGCCGAGCCGGGTCGCCAGGTCGGCGGCGGAGGAGGGGCCGTGGTCGAGGATCGACCGGGCGACCCGGTCCCGGGTGGCCCGGTGGCCCTCCAGCAGCACCTCGGCCGCCGTCACGGGCACGTCGCACCCGGGGGCCGACTCGGCCTCCTGGGGCGTGGCGTGCTCGCGCATGTTTTTCACAACACCAGTGTTGCGTAATTACTTCCGACAGGACAAGCCGTGATGCAGGCCTCACTCGTGTCATCTGTCACGCAGGTAAGCCTTACCTGACCTGCAAAAACGATCATCGAGGGCGCCGTCCGGGCCCGGCGTCGGGGCCTCTTACACTCGCCGGTATGCACTCCGAACCCGCGGTGAAGATCGCCGGGCTGGTCAAGCACTACGGCGACAAGCCCGCGGTGGACGGCCTCGACCTCACCATCGCACGCGGCGCGATCACCGCCGTCCTCGGCCCCAACGGCGCCGGCAAGACCACCACCATCGAGACCTGCGAGGGCTACCGCCGCCCCGACGCCGGCACCGTCCGCGTCCTCGGCCTCGACCCGGTCGCCCAGAACGCCGCGCTGCGCCCCCGGATCGGCGTCATGCTGCAGTCGGGCGGCGTGTACGCGGGCGCGCGCGCCGTCGAGATGCTGCGTCACACCGCCGCACTGCACGCCCACCCGCTGGACGTCGACGCGCTGGTCGAACGGCTCGGCCTCGGCTCCTGCGGCCGCACCGCCTACCGGCGCCTGTCCGGCGGCCAGCAGCAGCGGCTCGCCCTGGCCATGGCCGTCGTCGGCCGCCCCGAGCTGGTCTTCCTGGACGAGCCCACCGCCGGACTCGACCCGCAGGCCCGGCGCGCCACCTGGGAACTGGTCCGCGACCTGCGCCGGGACGGCGTCACCGTGGTCGTCACCACCCACCACATGGACGAGGCCGAACAGCTCGCCGACCAGGTCGCCGTCATCGACCGCGGCCGGGTGATCGCCACCGGAAGCCCCGAGGAGCTGTGCCGCGGCGGCGCCGAGAACGCCCTGCGCTTCGACGGCCCGCCCGGGCTCGACCTCGGCCCGCTGCTCAAGGAACTGCCCGAGGGCGCCACCGCCACCGAGACCACCCCCGGCGGCTACCGCGTCGAGGCGCCCGTCGACCCGCAGCTGGTGGCCACCGTCACCGGCTGGTGCGCGGCCTCCGGCGTCCTGCCCGAACGGCTGTCCGTCCAGCGCCGCAGCCTCGAAGACGTCTTCCTCGACCTGACCGGACGGGACCTGCGCTCGTGAGTACGACCACCGACTACTCCCCCAAGCCCGGCGCGGCCCCGGTCGGCCGGATGCTGCTCGCCCAGACCGCCTTCGAGACCAGGATGCTGCTGCGCAACGGCGAACAGCTGCTGCTCACCGTGGTCATCCCGACCGTGCTGCTGGTGCTGTTCTCGGCCGTGGACATCGTCGCGGTGGACGGGCCCGGCAAGCGGGTCGACTTCCTGGCCCCCGGCCTGCTCGCGCTGGCCGTGATGTCCACCGCCTTCACCGGGCAGGCCATCGCCACCGGCTTCGAGCGCCGCTACGGCGTGCTGAAGCGGCTCGGCGCCAGCCCGCTCCCGCGCTGGGCACTGCTGACCGCCAAGACCGGCTGCGTCCTGGTCACCGAGGCGCTGCAGGTCGCGCTGCTGTCGGCGATCGCGCTGGCGCTCGGCTGGTCCCCGCACGGCAACCCCCTGTCGGTCGTCGCGCTGCTGGTGCTCGGCACCGCGGCCTTCTCCGGCCTGGGCCTGCTGATGGCCGGCACGCTCAAGGCGGAGGCCACGCTGGCCGCCGCCAACCTGGTGTTCATCCTGCTGCTGCTGGCCGGCGGGGTGATCGTGCCGCTGAGCAGGTTCCCCTCGGCCGTGCAGTCGGTGCTGGAGCTGCTGCCGATCTCCGCGCTCTCGGACGGCCTGCGGTCGGTCCTCCAGCACGGCGCCGGGGTGCCCTGGTCCGACCTCGGCATCCTGGCCGGCTGGGCCGTCCTCGGCCTGGCCGCCGCGGCCCGCTTCTTCCGCTGGGAGTAGCCCCCGGCCCCGCACGTGAACCGCTACGTACACGAGGCCGCACCGCACGTGAGGCCGCACCGCACGGGAACCGCCCCCCGGCCGCTTCGGCCGGGGGGCGGTCTCACGTCACCGACGGAACGTCAGCTCTGGCTGCCGCGACGCTTGCGGGCCAGCAGGACGAGCGCGCCACCGACCAGCAGCACGCCGCCGCCGGCCGCCGCGATCATCGGGGTGGCGTCGTTGCTACCGGTCTGGGCGAGCGCCGGGCCACTGGTGGTGGGCGTCGGGACCGGGGTCGGGGTCGGCGTCGCGGTCGCGGTCTTGCTCGCGGTGGGCGAGGCCGACGGGGTCGGGGTCTTGGTGGGCGTGGGAGTCGGCGTCGGAGTCGTGGTCTGCGACGGGGTCGGGGTGGGAGTCGGGGTCGAGGTCTTGGTGGGCGTGGGGGTGGGAGTCGGCGTCGGAGTCGGCGTGTGGCACGGCTCGATCGTCTTGGTCTCGTTGATGTTCCAGCCCTTTTCGTTGGGCGTCTCCGTCGTGTTCACCACGAGGTTCGCCTTGACGGGGGCCGTGTGGTCCTTCACCGGGAAGGTGCCGTGGAACTCCGCGGGGAAGGCCTTGGCGTCCAGGACCTTCTCGCCGTCGATGGTGAGGCTGACGGTGTTCTTCACGTCGGGCTTCGGGCTGTAGTTGATCAGATCGATCACGATCTTGTCGCAGGTCACCGACCAACTCGGCACGTGCGCCGAGGCGTTGGTTGCCAGCGCCAGAGGCAGGAGAATTCCGGCCGCCGCCGTCCCGGCGAGTGCCGCCGCGCCGATCCGCATGTGCCGCTGCTGTCGCGCCATTTACGCTGTTCCCCTCAGAACGGTCTTGCGCAGCAGGCGTGTTGAAGGTTTCGCGGTGGCCCGCTACGACTGTCCGGGGGACTCTACCGGCACTCCCGCACCTCTCCACACCCCGCCGTACGACCGAATTTCGTCTGTTGGTCCGTCGTCTGATGTGTATGACCAGCCCATCACAGCTGCCACCTCGCGGAACGCGGATTCGGCAAACTTGAATGAACTTCGTCACCTGACTGAAATACGTGCGCCCTCGGTGATCAGGTTCAATCACCAAGGGCGCAACACCGGTCGACCGGCGAAATGATCAGGCCTTCTTCGCCGCCCGACGCCGGGTGACGACCACGATCGCGCCACCGGCCGCGAGCACCACCGCGCCGCCGATCGCCAGCGGCACGACGGGCCCGGAGCCGGTGTGCGCGAGGTTGCCGCCCGCGTTCGCCTGGGCGGACGGGCTCGCCGAGGCCGAGGCCGAGGCGGCCGGCACACCCGCCGAGGCGGTGGCCGACGGGCTGGCCGAGGCACCCGCGCTCGGCTTGCCGCTCACCGGGGCGGAGGGCGTGTCCGAGGGGCTCGCCGAGGTCCCGGGCGTGGCCGAGGTGCCGGGAGTCCCGGGCGTCCCGGGCGTGGTGGAGGCCGACGGCGTCCCGCTCGGCACCACCGGCGGCACGGTGGGCGTGGTGGACGGCGTCGGGACGACGACGCCGGGCAGGCAGCCGGCGAACGGGTAGTGGTGCGTCTCCGCCCCGCCCTTGCCGGTCAGCGAGGCCGCGATGACCGAACCGTTGACCGGGCCGCCGCTGCCGAGGTCGAAGGCGGCGTTCGGCGCCAGCACGGTGCCGGCCCAGGCGGCCTTGCTGCTCTTGACCACCTTGGTCGCGGTGGGGAAGTTCCACAGCAGCTTGGCGCGGATCGCCCCGCCGGCCGCGCTCTGCAGCTTGTCGTCCAGGACGAAGGACGCCTTGGCCTCGTCCCACAGGTGGAAGCCCGTGGTCCCGGCGGCCGCCATGTCGTACGAGCCGCCGGTCACGGTGACCACGGTGACGGACCCGGCCGGCACCTTGAGGAAGACGTCCTTGGCGCCCTGGAGCTTCGCGGCGTCGACGGTGAAGCTGTTGTACTTCGCGTCGCCGCCGGTGAACGTGAGCTTGGCGCCGTCGGCCTGGACGGTGGCGCCGGCGGTCTGCGGCGCGGCGGCCAGCGCGGTGGAGGCGGCGCGCAGCTTGGCGAACTCGGCCTTGAAGTCGATCGGGGAGGCGCCCTGGGCGATGGCGCCCTGGTGGGCCTGGACGACGGCGCCGTCGGCCTTGGAGCCGTAGACGCCGCTGCCCTTCATCACCTGGGTGTTGTGGCCGGTGATGCGGCCGGCGACCACCAGCGCGTTCTTGCCGGGCAGGGCGTCGACCTCGGCGGGGGTCAGCTCCTGGCCGACCGAGAAGCCGCCGGTGAAGTCGGCGTTGCCGCCCACCGCGACGGCGCCCTCGGCGTCGGGGGTGTGGGTGTCGTCGCCCTCGATGAACTCGCCGTAGAGGTTGGCGACCCCGAGGCTGCGGCACTCCTGGCCGGGGTCGGCGGCGTGGGCGGCGGCGGGGGCGATCAGGCCGGCCAGTGCGAGCGAGCCGCCGACTGCGAGCGCGGCGGCGGACGTGGGTATGCGCATGTGCAGGTCTCCGCTTGTGCGGGAGGAGTGGGAGAGGTCCGAAAAAGGTATGGACCAATCCGCACTCTTTCGGCCTCGCAGGTGATTGGTCAAGACCAATGACCGCCTTGACCGAAGAGTCCGGTTTGCGCCCCGTCCGGCCCGGTGCGGGCGGCGCCCGCGCGGCACCCGCGCCCCGCCCCAAGATCGGCTGTAAGGCCGCCTACGATTGACCCCGTGCCTAATCCCTTCTCCCTGCTCGCCGACCGCTGGCAGCCGTCCGCCGTGATGGTCCGGCGCGCCGCGTTCGCCGCGCTGGTGATGAGCGTGGTGATCGTCGTCACCGGCGGCGCCGTCCGCCTCACCGCCTCCGGCCTCGGCTGTACGACGTGGCCCCGCTGCACCGCCGACAGCCTGACCCCGACCGCCGAGATGGGCTTCCACGGCGTCGTCGAGTTCACCAACCGGATGCTCACCTACGTGCTGAGCGCCGCCGTCGGCTGGGCCATCCTGGCCGCCCGCTGCCACCGCCCCTGGCGGCACAGCATGACCAGGCTCGGCTGGGCGCAGTTCTGGCTGGTGATGAGCAACGCGGTGCTCGGCGGCATCACCGTGCTGACCGGCCTCAACCCGTACACCGTCGCGCTGCACATGATCGCCGCGATGGCGCTGGTGTGGGTCGCGCTGCTGATGTGGGAGCGGTCGAAGGAGGGCGACGGCGTCCCCAAGCTCGCCGTGGCCCGCCCGATCCACCAGCTCTCCTACGTGCTGGTCCTGGTCGTCGGCCTGCTGGTCGCGGCCGGCACCCTGGTCACCGGCGCCGGCCACCACCCGGGCACGCCGAAGGACAACAAGATCGTCCCCCGGATCCCGATCGACTACGACAGGCTGGCCCAGTTCCACGCCGACCTCGCGTTCGTGTCGGTCGGCCTGGCCATCGCGGTGCTCTTCGTCTTCGCCGCCGTCAAGGCCCCGCCGGCGGCGAAGGCCCGCGCCAAGGAACTGCTGGCGGTCCTGCTCCTCCAGGGCGTACTGGGCTTCATCCAGTACTTCACCGACGCCCCCGAGCTGATGGTCGGCCTCCACATGCTCGGCGCCACCCTCACCTGGATCGCCGCCCTCCGCATCCCCCTCGCCCTGCGCGTACGCGAGGTCGAGGCCCCCGCCGCGCCCCTGCCCACCCAGACCCCACAGGCTGCCACCGTCTGAGCCTCGTCGAAGGCCCCCATCCTCGGATGGGGGCCTTCGACGTGTCACAACAGCCGCCGCCCGTCGTGGCTCCGGGTACTCGGCGACGTGTCCCCCCGAAGCGCGTCCAACACCCGCACGGCATAGACCTCCGCCATGCGCACGGAGACCTCGTCCGCCGTGAGCCAGTCGACCTCGACCGACTCATCCGAGAGCCGTACTTGTCCGCCCTCAGGCCGACACCGGAAGACCAGCGCGACAACCCCTCGACGCAGGTTCTTGTAGACACCGGTCAGCCGCTCCACGCCGGCGTGGATCCCGGTCTCCTCGTAGACCTCCCGGCACACGCCGTCCTCGATGCCCTCGCCCAGCTCCAGCACGCCCCCCGGCGGCTCCCAAGCCCCGTTGTCAGCCCGCCGAATCGCCAGCACCCGCCCGTCCTCCCGCACCACCACCCCCGCGACGGACACCGAGTGGAGTGGCGTCACGCTCGCACCACCGGGTGGATCAGATCGAGGAGCATCACGTCGTGCCGAGCCGCGCCGTCCCACGGGATCGCCGACCCGACACGCCGGTAGCCCCACACTCGGTAGGACGCCCGGGCCGCAACCGCCTCTGGTCGGGTGTTCAGCATCACCCGGGCGCTGTCGATGCCCTCGATGAGGACGCGATGCATGCGAGTGGCGACGCCCTGGCGCCGCCACCGGGGCCGAACCGCCAACTCGAAGAGACCGAACGTGCGCTTTCCGTCCTCATGCCTGGGGTTCTCGGGCACGGGATCGATCAGGGTGTCCCACCATCCGGTGTCCGACGACAGCGGGTAGCCGTACGCCATGCCCACAACGGTGTCGCCGTCGAAGGCGATGGCCGCCCGGAACTCCCGCCGACGCGCCTGCGAGCGGAACCGGCGAAACGCCCGCTCCACGTCGGTCGGCCCCTCGCCGTAGGGGGCTTCCGCGAACGCCTCCGAGAACACCTCCTTCAACTGGCCCTCCAGCTCGACCGCCTGCTCGCCGTCCAACAGCCGAACCACCACCGTCACACCGTCCTCTGTTTCCGGGCCGAAACCCCGAGCGATCGAAGTTCCTCGACGCAGTCTCGCGCCATCGCCGTATCAACAGGACGACCAGGGCGGCTACGAGCCCTGCGGCCTCTCGACCGACCACCAGCGCTGGTTCGAGGCGGCCTACACCGACGCCCCCGTCGTCATCCAGGTCAATGACGGCCAGGCATCGGCCGATCCGCCCGACCCAGCCGACGTTTGGCGCTCCTCCTCCGCCTCCGCCCCTCGATCGTCGTCCGCATGCTCCGCGACCTCGACGTCCGACCCGGAATGAACGTCCTGGAGATCGGCACCGGCACCGGCTGGCTGGACCGACCCGCCCGACTCGTCCGGGTGCTCGACCGCGAGGAGCTGCCCCGTTGAGCCCACGGCAACGGCCCGGCTCCCCCGCCTGAGGGAGCCGGGCCGTCGCCGTGGGCGCCGAAGTGATCAGCCGCCGAGCTGGATGCCGGCCATGCGCTTCCACTCGTACGGGCCGGTCTTCACCTTGAGGGCCAGCTCGCCCTCGAAGTCGTCGTGCAGGGTCAGCCCGGCCAGTTCGGCGGCCCGGCGACCGACGGCGTAGCTCGGGGCCACCTGGTCGCCCCAGGCGCCGTCCGCGCCCACCACGACGATCCGGGTGGCCACTGCGCCGACGTACTCGACGACCGCGTCGGCGCCGCCCCCGTGCTGGCGGGCGAAGCTGCTGAGGTGCTTGGCGATGCGCTTGGCGCGGCGCTCGGTACGGGCGTCCGGCGCGGTGGCGGTGGCGGTCTCTGCGCTGCTCATGCCCGCATGCTACCCACCGGTAGTCGAGCTGGCGACGGGAGCGCCCTGTGCACCGGGCCACATACTGGAGGCGTGACCTTCTCCGGCTGGCCGGCCGCGGCGCTCGACTTCTACGAGCACCTCGAAGCCGACAATTCCAAGACCTTCTGGCAGGCCCACAAGGAGCAGTACGACAACGACGTACGGACCCCGATGGAGCTGCTGCTCGCCGAGCTGGAGCCGGAGTTCGGGCTTGGGAAGATCTTCCGTCCCAACCGCGACGTCCGGTTCAGCGCCGACAAGTCTCCGTACAAGACGCACATCGGCGCCCACCTGGAGACCGGCGGCTACGTCCAGCTCTCCGCCGACGGCCTGGCCTGCGGCAACGGGATGTACCAGCTCGCCCCCGACCAACTGGACCGCTACCGCGCCGCCGTCGCCGAGGACGTCAGCGGCGCCGAACTGGAGCGGGTGATCGCCGCGGTGGAGCAGGACGGCCCCCAGGTGCACGGCCGGGACTCCCTCAAGACCGCTCCGCGCGGTTTCCCCAAGGACCACCCGAGGATCGAGCTGCTGCGCCACAAGGGCCTGGTCGCCTGGCAGGAGTGGGCGCCCGCGAAGTGGCTCGGCACCCGTGGCGCCCACACCCGGATCACCGCCTTCCTGCGCGCCTCCCAGCCGCTCCGGGACTGGCTGGACGACCACGTCGGCCCGTCCGAGCTGCCGGCCCGGTGAGAACGCGAAGAGCCCCGGTCCACCGGACCGGGGCTCTTCGACGTCGGACGGGCCCTACTTCACGAACGGGTCGATCGCGCACACCACGAACAGCAGCGACAGGTAGGTGATCGACCAGTGGAACAGCCGCATCTCCTTCAGCTTCGCGCCCACCACGCCGGCCTTGGCCCGGCCGTACAGCGCGTGCGCCTCGCGCAGCCAGAACCCGCCGAGCAGCACCGCCGCGACGGGGTACAGCCAGCTCATGTGCCCCAGCGGCCACACCGCCAGCGAGGTCGCCACCATCACCCAGGAGTAGGCGACGACCTGCTTGCCGACCGCGACGTTGCCCTTGACCACCGGCAGCATCGGCACGCCGGCCCGCTCGTAGTCCTCGCGCACCTTCATCGAGAGCACCCAGGTGTGCGGCGGCGTCCAGAAGAACACCACCAGGAACAGCGCGACCGCCGCCCAGGACAGCGAGTTGGTGACGGAGGACCAGCCGATCAGCACCGGCATGCAGCCGGCGATGCCGCCCCAGACGATGTTCTGCGAGGTGCGCCGCTTGAGCCCCAGCGTGTAGACGAACACGTAGAACAGCAGCGCGCCGAGCGCCAGTCCGGAGGAGAGCCAGTTGACGCCGAAGCCCAGCAGCAGGGTCGAGACGATCGCGAGGGCGATGCCGAACACCAGCGCCTCGCGCGGCGACACCATCCCGGTGACGATCGGCCGGCGCTCGGTGCGGGACATCACCGCGTCGATGTCGCGGTCGATGTACATGTTGAGGGCGTTGGCGCCGCCCGCCGAGAGGTAGCCGCCGACCACGACCTTCAGCACCAGCAGCATGTTCGGGACGCCCTGCTGGGCGAGGAACATCACCGGCACCGTGCTCATCAGCAGCAGTTCGATGATCCGTGGCTTGGTCAGTGCGACGAAGGCGCCGACACGGGCCCCGATGGGCCGGTGCGCAGGAGTCGCCCCGGTGACCCCGGCGGGACGGGTTTCGACGGCGGTCACTAACACCCCAACTGAAGATGAATCCTCGCAGGCGTCCACAGGAACGAAGGGTCCCAAATCGTCCGCTCTGCGCGTACCACGCCACCTTAGACGCTCCATATATCCCATCCGGCTCCGGGGTCCCCCGGCGAGGCCGATGGCACACCCCCGGGTGAACCGACCGGGTGAAGCCACGGAGCCGTTCCGGCGCGCCGCCGCAACCCGTCCTGACCACCGGAGCGGCAGGGTGCCGTAAAACAGGAGAGCCTGGGACAAAATCAGGCAGACCGCCCTGGTGGGAATCACCATCCGGATTTCCTGGTTGTCCCAGCACGGAGGGTGAGCCCCGGGCCGGACGGTAGGCTCGCACGCAGAAGCGGGATCTACCCTCCGTGACCGGCACCACCCAGCGTCGAGACCACAGCGCCGTGGCCGACCCGGTCCCCTTTCACGGGGTCACTCTTCACAACGGAAGGAGCCCTGAGACAGGGTGAGCACGACGCCGACGAACGCATTCGAGTGGTCCGAACTGGACGAGCGCACGGTTGACACAGCGCGGGTCCTGGCCATGGACGCCGTCCAGAAGGTCGGCAACGGACACCCCGGGACGGCCATGTCGCTGGCCCCCGCGGCGTACCTGATCTTCCAGCGTTTCCTGCGCCACGACCCGACCGACCCCTCCTGGGTCGGCCGCGACCGGTTCGTGCTGTCCCCCGGGCACACGAGCCTGACCCTCTACACCCAGCTGTACCTGTCGGGCTACGGCCTGGAGCTGGACGACCTCAAGGCCTTCCGCGTCGCGGGCAGCCGCACCCCGGGCCACCCGGAGCACGGCCACACCGCGGGCGTGGAGACCACCACCGGCCCGCTCGGCCAGGGCATCGCCAACGCGGTGGGCATGGCGATGGCCGCCCGCTACGAGCGCGGCCTGTTCGACCCGGACGCCGCCGCCGGCGAGTCCCCCTTCGACCACACCATCTGGGCCATCGTCTCCGACGGCGACCTGGAGGAGGGCATCTCCGCCGAGGCCTCCTCGCTGGCCGGTCACCAGAAGCTGGGCAACCTGGTCGCCCTGTACGACGACAACCACATCTCGATCGAGGGCGACACCGAGACCGCCTTCTCCGAGGACGTCCTCAAGCGCTACGAGGCGTACGGCTGGCACGTCCAGCGGGTCGCCCCGAAGGCCAACGGCGACATCGACGTGGCCGTCCTGGCCGACGCGCTGGCCGCGGCCAAGGCCGAGACCACCCGTCCGTCGATCATCGCGATGCGCACGATCATCGCCTGGCCGGCCCCGGACGCCCAGAACACCGCCAAGGCGCACGGCTCCGCGCTCGGCGCCGCCGAGATCGCCGCCACCAAGAAGGTCCTGGGCTTCGACCCGGAGAAGACCTTCGAGGTCTCCGACAAGGTGATCGAGCACGCCCGCGAGGTCATCAAGCGCGGCAAGGCCGCCCACGCCGAGTGGGAGCAGTCCCTGGAGGCCTGGCGCGCCGCCGACCCGCAGCGCGCCGCCGAGTTCGACCGCATCCAGGCCGGCGAGCTTCCCGAGGGCTGGAAGAAGACCGTCCCGGTCTTCCCCGCCGGCAAGGACGTCGCCACCCGCAAGGCCTCCGGCGAGACCCTCAAGGCGATCGGCGCGGTCATCCCGGAGCTGTGGGGCGGCTCGGCCGACCTCGCCGAGTCCAACCTCACCACCATCGACGAGGACAGCTCGTTCCTCCCCGAGGGCAACCCGCTGAAGAGCGCCAGCCCGTACGGCCGGACGATCCACTTCGGCATCCGCGAGCACGCCATGGGCTCGACCATGAACGGCATCGCCCTGCACGGCAAGACCCGCGTGTACGGCGGCACCTTCCTGGTCTTCGCCGACTACATGCGCCCGGCCGTTCGCCTGGCCGCGCTGATGAAGCTGCCGGTCACCTACGTCTGGACGCACGACTCGATCGGCCTCGGCGAGGACGGCCCGACCCACCAGCCGGTCGAGCACATGGCCTCGCTGCGCGCCATCCCGGGCCTGGCCATGGTCCGCCCGGCCGACGCCAACGAGACGGCCGTCGCCTGGCGCACCGTCATCGAGCGCCAGACCACCCACCCCGGCCCGGTCGGCCTGGCGCTCACCCGCCAGAACGTCCCGACCTTCGACCGCGAGGTCTTCGGCTCCGCCGAGGGCACCGCGAAGGGCGGCTACATCCTGGCCGAGGCCTCCAGCGGCGACCCGCAGGTGATCCTGCTGGGCACCGGCTCCGAGGTCCAGCTGGCCGTCAAGGCCCGCGAGGTGCTGGAGGCCGAGGGCATCGCCACCCGGGTGGTCTCGGTGCCGTCCTTCGAGTGGTTCCAGGAGCAGGACCAGGCCTACCGTGACAGCGTGCTGCCGCCGTCGGTCAAGGCCCGGGTGTCGGTCGAGGCCGGCATCGGCCAGGGCTGGCGCGAGCTGGTCGGCGACCACGGCCGGATCGTCTCGCTGGAGCACTTCGGCGCCTCCGCCGACTACAAGGTGCTCTTCGAGGAGTTCGGCCTGACCGCCGAGCGCGTGGTGGCCGAGGCCCACAACGCCCTCCGTTCCCTTGAGGCCGTCAACCGCTGACGCCCCCTGGGCCGTGCGCCCGCCCGCACGCGGGCGCACGGCCCCCTCTGACTACCCCACGAAGCAGAACAAAAAAGGACTGAAGCACCATGACTGACGCACTGAAGCGCCTCAGCGACGAAGGCGTGGCGATCTGGCTGGACGACCTCAGCCGCAAGCGGCTGAACACCGGCAACCTCGCCGAGCTGGTGCAGAACAAGCACGTGGTGGGCGTTACCACCAACCCGACCATCTTCCAGAAGGCCATCGGCGGCGGCGACGACTCCTACGACGGCCAGCTGCGCGACCTCGCCGTCCGCAAGGTCACCACCGACGAGGCCGTCCGCATGATCACCACCTCGGACGTGCGCGACGCGGCCGACGTGCTGCGCCCGGTCTACGACGCCTCCAACGGCCGCGACGGCCGGGTCTCCATCGAGGTCGACCCGCGCCTGGCGCACGAGACCGCGGCCACCGTGGCCGAGGCCAAGCAGCTGTGGTGGCTGGTCGACCGCCCGAACGTCTTCATCAAGATCCCCGCCACCAAGGCCGGCCTGCCCGCGATCGCCGAGGTGATCGGCCGGGGCATCAGCGTCAACGTCACGCTGATCTTCTCGCTGGAGCGCTACAAGGCCGTCATCGACGCCTACCTGACCGGCCTGGAGGCCGCCAAGGCCAAGGGCCTGGACCTCTCCCAGATCGAGTCGGTCGCCTCCTTCTTCGTCTCCCGCGTGGACACCGAGATCGACAAGCGCCTGGAGAAGATCGGCGGCGACGCCCGGGACCTTCGCTCCAAGGCCGCCCTGGCCAACGCCCGCCTCGCCTACCAGGCGTACGAGGAGGTCTTCGGCTCGGTCGACGGCAAGTCCGCCGGCAGCGCCCGCTGGCGCTCGCTGGAGGCCGCCGGCGCCAAGCCGCAGCGCCCGCTGTGGGCCTCCACCGGTGTCAAGGACCCGGCTCTGCCGGACACCCTGTACGTCACCGAGCTGGTCGCCCCCGGCACGGTCAACACCATGCCCGAGGCCACCCTGGAGGCCACCGCCGACCACGGCGTGGTCACCGGCGGCACCATCGTCCCCAACTACGCCGACGCCAAGGCCGTGATGGACGCCATCGCCGCCGCCGGCGTGGACTACGACGACGTGGTCCAGGTGCTGGAGGACGAGGGCGTGGAGAAGTTCGAGCAGTCCTGGAACGAGCTGCTCGACACCGTCACCGCCTCGCTCGCCTCCTTCGCCGGCGAGAAGTGACCGTTCGCTCACACAGCCAGCGCACGAAAGCGGAGCCCAACAAGTGAGCACTGATTTCCCCGAGTTGACCTCGGAGTCGGACGCGGACGATCTCCCGCCGGCCCCCGTCAACCCGCTTCGTGACCCGGCCGACCGACGGCTCCCGCGCATCGCGGGGCCGTCCGGTCTGGTCATCTTCGGAGTCACCGGCGACCTGTCCCGCAAGAAGCTCATGCCGGCCATCTACGACCTGGCCAACCGCGGTCTGCTGCCGCCGGGCTTCTCTCTCGTCGGCTTCGCCCGGCGCGAGTGGGACGACGAGGACTTCGCCAAGGAGGTCCACGACGCGGTCAAGGACCACGCCCGCACCCCGTTCCGGGAGGAGGTCTGGCAGCAGCTCGCCAAGGGCATGCGCTTCGTCCACGGCACCTTCGACGACGACGACGCCTTCGACAAGCTCCGCGAGACCATCGACGAGCTGGACAAGGCGCAGGGCACCGGCGGCAACTTCGCCTTCTACCTGTCCGTCCCGCCGAAGTTCTTCCCGACCGTCGTCCAGCAGCTCAAGAAGCACGGCCTGGCCGACCCCCCGCAGGGCTCGTGGCGTCGCGCGGTCATCGAGAAGCCCTTCGGCCACGACCTGGAGAGCGCCCAGGAGCTGAACCGGATCGTCCACGAGGTCTTCCCCCGGGACGAGGTCTTCCGGATCGACCACTACCTGGGCAAGGAGACGGTCCAGAACATCCTGGCGCTGCGCTTCGCCAACCAGATGTTCGAGCCGATCTGGAACCGGTCGTACGTCGACCACGTGCAGATCACCATGGCCGAGGACATCGGCATCGGCGGCCGGGCCGGCTACTACGACGGCATCGGCTCCGCCCGCGACGTCATCCAGAACCACCTGCTCCAGCTGATGGCGCTCACCGCCATCGAGGAGCCGGCGTCCTTCCACCCGAAGGCGCTGGTGGCCGAGAAGCTCAAGGTGCTCAGCGCCGTCAAGCTCCCGGCCGACCTCGGCCGGCACACCGTGCGCGGCCAGTACGCGGCCGGCTGGCAGGGCGGCGAGGAGGTGGTCGGCTACCTGGACGAGGACGGCATCGACCCGGACTCCAAGACCGACACCTTCGCGGCGATCAAGCTGGAGATCAACAACCGCCGCTGGGCGGGCGTCCCGTTCTACCTGCGCACCGGCAAGCGGCTGGGCCGCCGGGTCACCGAGATCGCGGTGGTCTTCCAGCGCGCCCCGTACCTGCCGTTCGACTCCTACGCGACCGAGGAGCTGGGGCAGAACGCCCTGGTCATCCGGGTCCAGCCGGACGAGGGCGTGACGGTGCGGTTCGGCTCCAAGGTGCCGGGCACCTCCTTCGAGGTCCGGGACGTCACGATGGACTTCGCCTACGGCGAGTCCTTCACCGAGTCCAGCCCGGAGGCGTACGAGCGGCTCATCCTCGATGTGCTGCTCGGCGACGCCAACCTGTTCCCGCGTCACCAGGAGGTCGAGCTCTCCTGGCAGATCCTCGACCCGATCGAGAAGTACTGGGACACCCACGGCAAGCCCGCCCAGTACTCCGCGGGGACCTGGGGCCCGGCCGAGGCGGACGAGATGCTCGCACGAGACGGCAGGAGCTGGCGCCGGCCATGAAGATCGACCTCACCAACACGACGTCCAGCAAGATCAACGCCGCGCTGATGGAGGCGCGCCGGGCCAGTGGCTCCACCGCCGCCGGCATGGTGCTCACCCTGGTGATCGTGACCGACGAGGGCAGCGCGTACGACGCCCTCAAGGCCGCCAACGACGCCTCCCGCGAGCACCCCTCGCGCACCCTCGCGGTGATCAAGCGCGCCGGGCGCTCGCCCCGGGCCCGCGCCGAGACCCGGCTGGACGCCGAGATCCTCGTCGGCACCGACGCCGGCTCGGGAGAGACGGTCATCCTGCGCATGCACGGCGAACTCGCCGCGCACGCGCAGTCGGTGGTCCTGCCACTGCTGCTCCCGGACGCCCCGGTCGTCGTCTGGTGGCCCGACAACGCGCCGCTGCACCCGGCGCAGGACCCGCTGGGCGCGCTCGCCCAGCGCCGGATCACCGACGCCGTCACCGCCGAGTCCCCGGTCGGCCAGCTCGCCCAGCGGGCCCAGAGCTACACCCCGGGCGACACCGACCTGGCCTGGACCCGGATCACCGGCTGGCGCTCGATGCTGGCCGCCGCGCTGGACCAGCGGCCGGTCACGATCACCTCCGCGGTGGTCGAGGGCGAGTCCTACAACCCCAGCGTCGAACTGCTCGGCCTCTGGCTGCACAACCGGCTGCACGTGCCGGTCGAGCGGATCGTCACCGGCGGCCCCGGCATCACCGCGGTGCACCTGCGCACCAAGGACGGCGACATCACCCTGGACCGCCCGGACGGCCTGATGGGCACGCTCTCCATGGTCGGTTCCCCGGACCGCCAGGTGGCGCTCAAGCGGCGCGAGACCTCGGAGCTGATCGCCGAGGAACTGCGCCGGCTCGACCCGGACGACATCTACGCGACGGCCGTGCGCACGCCCGTCGACCGGCTGCGCGAGCCGGACACCGCCGAGACGGCGGCGGCCGAGCGGGTCGCCCGCGCGGCGGTCACCGAGGCCGCGGTGGCCAACCCCGCCCGGGTGACCGCCAAGGTCGCGTCCGAGGACGTGGCCGAGGCCGAGGCCGAGGCCGCCGAGAAGGCTCCCGCCAAGAAGCCCGCCAAGCGCGCCGCCAAGGGGAGCGCATGACCAACGCGACCCCGCAGCTGGTCGTCCACCGGGACAAGGAGCTGATGGCCCAGGCGGCCGCGGCCCGGCTGATCACCCGGATCGTGGACGCCCAGGCCGCCCGCGGCACCGCCTCGGTGGTGCTCACGGGCGGGCGCAACGGCAACGCCCTGCTGGCCGCGATCGCCGCCTCCCCGGCGCGCGACGCGGTCGACTGGGCGCGGCTGGACCTCTGGTGGGGCGACGAGCGCTTCGTCCCCGCCGGGGACCCGGACCGCAACGCCGTCCAGGCCCGCGCCGAACTGCTGGACTCCGTCCCGCTCGACCCGGCGCGGGTGCACGAGATGCCCGCCTCGGACGGTGCGGACGGCTCGGATGTGGAGGCCGCCGCCGCCCGCTACGCGGAGGAGCTGGCGAAGGCCTCCGGCCCGGGTGACCGGCTCGGCGTCCCGGCCTTCGACGTGCTGCTGCTCGGCGTCGGCCCGGACACCCACGTCGCCTCGCTCTTCCCCGAGCACCCGGGCGTGCGGGAGACCGAGCTGACCGTGATCGGCGTGCGCGGGGCCCCCAAGCCCCCGCCGACCCGGATCTCGCTCACCCTCCCGGCGATCCGGGCGGCCCGCGAGGTCTGGCTGCTGGCGGCCGGCGCGGACAAGGCGGACGCGGTCGCGATGGCCCTGTCCGGCCCGGGCGAGCTCCAGGCGCCCGCCTCCGGCGCGTACGGCCGCAGCCGCACCCTGTGGCTGCTGGACCGGGCCGCGGCGGAGCAGATCCCGCCCCAGCTGTACCCGCCGGCCTCGGCGTAACGGGCCCGGCAACGCACAAGGGCGCCACCGTCCTCGACGGTGGCGCCCTTCGCTGTCTGTCGTCCGGGTCAGATCTCGCCGCGCAGCTTGGCCAGCGCCTCGGCGAGGATCGCCTCGCCGTCGGCGTCGGTGCGCCGCTCGCGGACGTAGGCGAGGTGGGTCTTGTACGGCTCGTTGCGCGAGGGCGCGGGCGGGTTGTGCTCGTCCTGTCCGGCCGGGAAACCGCACCGCGGGCAGTCCCAGGTGTCCGGGATGACGGCCTCGGCGGCGAAGCTCGGCCGGGTCTCGTGCTTGTTGGCACACCAGAAGGTGATCCGGTTGCGCGGGGCGGACTCGCCGCGCTCCGCCTCGCCCATCGGGCCCGCTCCGACCCTGCTGCCACGGATGGCGTTGCCACTTGCCACGGTCTGACTCCCTGCGTGCTGGTGCGCCGACCCTCCGCGGTGCGCGTCGGTGGCGAAAGTCGTCCTAGTGTAAGCAGGAGTTAAGCGTCCACCGCCATCGCCTCCGCCCCCGACCGTCCCAGGATAGGCGCTCGGGCGACGGGGCGTCAGGGTTACGTCAGCTCTTGTACTTCAGCACCAGGCCCAGCACGATGATGCAGGCGAACCAGGCGAGACCGACCACGATCGTGATGCGGTCCAGGTTGCGCTCGGCCACCGCCGAGCCGCCGCCGGTGGACATCGCGCCGCCACCGAACATGTCCGACAGGCCGCCGCCCTTCCCCTTGTGCAGCAGCACCAGCAGGATCATCAGCAGACTGAAGATGATCAGGGCAATCGAGAACCCGAGAACCACGACGGGACCAACTCTCTCGTATCTTCGGCGACGGGGCCGGACCGCTGACGGCGGTCCGGCCCCAAAGCCTACGTTGCTGCAGCGGCGTTAGCCTACTGCCTGCTCACGGTAGCGCACGATCTTGACGAACTCGTCGGCGTCCAGCGAGGCACCGCCGATCAGGCCGCCGTCGATGTCGGGCTTGGCCATCAGACCGGCCGCGCTCGACGACTTCACCGAACCGCCGTACAGCACGCGGACCTTGTCGGCCAGCTCGGCGTCGTACAGCTCGGCGATCCGCTTGCGGATGGCGGCGCAGACCTCCTGCGCGTCCTCCGGGGTGGCCACCTCGCCGGTGCCGATCGCCCAGACCGGCTCGTAGGCGACCACGATGGACTCGGCCTGGTGGGCCGGGATGTCCGCCAGGGCGCCGTCCAGCTGGGCGAGGGTGTGCTCGACGTGGGTGCCGGCCTTGCGGACGTCCAGCGGCTCGCCGATGCACAGGATCGGGGTGATCCCGGCCCGGTAGGCGGCCTTGACCTTGGCGTTGACGATCGCCTCGTCCTCACCGTGGTACTGGCGGCGCTCCGAGTGGCCGATCACCGCGAAGGTGCACTTCAGCTTGGCCAGCATCGGGCCGGAGACCTCGCCGGTGTAGGCACCGGAGTCGTGCTGCGAGATGTCCTGCGAGCCGTACTTGATCTTCAGCTTGTCGCCGTCGACCAGGGTCTGCACCGAACGCAGGTCGGTGAACGGCACCAGGACGGCGACCTCGACGGCCTCGTAGTCCTTGTCGGCCAGCGCGAAGGCCAGCTTCTGGGTGTGCTGGATGGCCTCAAGGTGGTTGAGGTTCATCTTCCAGTTGCCCGCCATCAGCGGGAGACGCTCAGTCATTGCTTTCAGCCTTCCAGGGCGGCGAGACCGGGGAGGGTCTTGCCCTCCAGGTACTCGAGGCTGGCGCCACCGCCGGTCGAGATGTGTCCGAATGCGTTCTCGTCGAAGCCCAGGATGCGGACGGCCGCGGCGGAGTCGCCGCCACCGACCACGGTGAACGCGTCGCTGTCCAGCAGCGCCTGGGCCACGGCCTTGGTGCCGTTCGCGTAGTCCGGGTGCTCGAAGACGCCCATCGGGCCGTTCCAGAACACGGTGCCCGCGTCGGCCAGCTTCGCCGCGTACAGCTCGCGGGTCTTCGGGCCGATGTCCAGGCCCTCCTGGTCGGCCGGGATCGCGTCCGCGGCGACGAGCGAGGGGTTGGCCGGGGCCTTGGTCTTGAGGTCGGGGAAGTCCACCGACACCAGGACGTCCACCGGCAGGACGAACTCGACGCCCGTCTCCTCGGCGCGCTTCAGGTAGTCCAGGACGACCGGGATCTGGTCCTCCTGCAGCAGCGAGATGCCGACCTCGTGGCCCTTGGCCTTGAGGAAGGTGTACGCCATGCCGCCGCCGATCAGGATCCGGTCGGCCTTCTTCAGCAGGTTGTCGATCACGCCGAGCTTGTCGGAGACCTTGGCGCCGCCGAGCACGACCACGTACGGGCGCGCGACCTCCTCGGTGAGCTTCTTGAGCACACCGACCTCGGTGGCGATCAGGTCGCCGGCCGCGTGCGGCAGCAGGCCGGGCAGGTCGTAGACCGAGGCGTGCTTGCGGTGCACGGCGCCGAAGCCGTCACCGACGTACAGGTCCGCGAGGGCGGCCAGCTGCTCGGCGAAGGCCTTGCGCTCGGCGTCGTCCTTGCTGGTCTCGCCGGCGTTGAAGCGCAGGTTCTCCAGCAGCGCGACCTCGCCGTCGCCCAGCGCGGCCACGGTGGACTCGGCGCTCTCACCCACGGTGTCGGTGGCGAAGGCGACGTTCTTGCCGAGGATCTCGCCGAGGCGCGCGGCCGCCGGCGCGAGGGAGAACTGCGGGTCCGGCGCGCCCTTGGGGCGGCCGAGGTGGGAGGCGACGACGACCCGGGCGCCGCGCTCGACGAGCTTGGCGATGGTCGGGGCGACGGCGCGGATCCGGCCGTCGTCGGTGATCGTGGTGCCGTCCAGCGGGACGTTCAGGTCGGCACGGACGAACACGCGCTTGCCGGCGACGTCGAGGTCTTCGATGGTCTTCACGGGGATTGGCTCTCCTGGGGAGATGGTTGATGCGCAGAGGCGGCACGGCGCAGGGGCCGCCTGGGAAGTCCTGGTGCGCAGAGCGAGGGCCCGGTCGGCACAGTGCGCCAGCCGGGCCCTCGCCCCTACATCACGTCAGCTCCCGCTGCGTCAGAGCTGGCCGCCGACGAGGGAGGTCAGGTTGACGAGGCGGTTCGAGTAGCCCCACTCGTTGTCGTACCAGCCGAGCACCTTGACCTGGTTGCCCTGGACCATGGTGAGCTGGGAGTCGAAGATGCAGGAGGCCGGGTCGTTGACGATGTCCGAGGAGACGATCGGGTCCTCGGTGTAGGTCAGGATGCCCTTGAGCGGGCCCTCCTGCGAGGCCTTCTGGAAGGCGGCGTTGACCTCGTCCTTGGTCACCTCGCGCTCCAGGGTGACGACCAGGTCGGTGATGGAGCCGGTCGGGACCGGGACGCGCAGCGAGGTGCCGTCCAGCTTGCCCTTCAGCTCCGGCAGGACCAGGGCGGTCGCCTTGGCGGCACCGGTCGAGGTCGGGATGATGTTCTGCGACGCGGCACGGGCGCGACGCAGGTCCTTGTGCGGGAAGTCCAGGGTCACCTGGTCGTTGGTGAACGCGTGGACGGTCGTCATCAGGCCCTTGACGATGCCGAAGTTCTCGTGCAGCACCTTGGCCATCGGCGCCACGCAGTTGGTGGTGCACGAGGCGTTGGAGATGATCGAGTGGTTGGCGGCGTCGTACTTGTCCTCGTTGACGCCCAGGACGATGGTGACGTCCTCGTCGCTCGCGGGCGCCGAGATGATGACCTTCTTGGCGCCGGCGGTGAGGTGCTTCTTCGCGGCCTCGGCCTTGGTGAAGATGCCGGTGGACTCGACGACGATGTCGGCGCCCAGGGCGGCCCACGGCAGGTTGGCGGGGTCACGCTCGGCGCTGACCTGGAAGGTCTTGCCGTCGACGGTGATGCTGTCCTCGGTGTGCGAGACCTCGCCCGGGAAGGTGCCCAGGGTGGTGTCGTACTTGAGCAGGTGAGCCAGGGTCTTCGTGTCAGTGAGGTCGTTGACACCGACGATCTCGATGTCCGCGCCCTGCGCCTTGACCGCGCGGAAGAAGTTGCGGCCGATGCGGCCGAATCCGTTGATGCCTACCCGGATCGTCACGAACCGATCTCCTCGTTAGGTACGCCGGAGCTAAGCCGACGGGGGTGAGATTTGGGAAGTCCCCGACCGCCTATGACCCTACCCCTCCCAGGCCTGGGAGGGCACATCGCGCCACGTGCGACGACCTGGCGTGGCGCGAAATCAGGCCGACCGTCCTTGGCCGTCAGGGCAGTTGGTCCCGGTCAGTGGTCTCTACCAATTTGCGCACACCGGGCGCGTCCGGGTATCCCCGCCGGACACGGCGGCGGCCGGTGCCCGGAATCCGGACACCGGCCGCGGAACAGCCACTCGGTGCGGCGGTCAGTTCATCGCCATCTCGTCGGTGAGGTTGGCCTCGGTGCTCGGCAGGCCGAGCTCGGAGGCGCGCTTGTCCGCCATCGCCAGCAGGCGGCGGATCCGGCCGGCCACCGCGTCCTTGGTCAGCGGCGGGTCGGCGAGCGCGCCCAGTTCCTCCAGCGAGGCCTGCTTGTGCTGCATCCGCAGCTGACCGGCCGCGGCCAGGTGCTCGGGCACCTCCTCGCCGAGGATCTCCAGCGCCCGCGCCACCCGGGCGCCGGCCGCCACCGCGGCGCGGGCCGAGCGGCGCAGGTTGGCGTCGTCGAAGTTGGCCAGGCGGTTGGCGGTGGCCCGGACCTCGCGCCGCATCCGGCGCTCCTCCCAGGCGAGCACCGACTCGTGCGCGCCGAGCCGGGTCAGCAGCGCGCCGATAGCGTCGCCGTCGCGGATCACCACCCGGTCCACGCCGCGCACCTCGCGGGCCTTGGCCGGGATGCCGAGCCGGCGGGCCGCGCCGACCAGGGCGAGGGCGGCCTCGGAGCCGGGGCAGGTGATCTCCAGCGAGGAGGAGCGGCCCGGCTCGGTGAGCGAGCCGTGCGCCAGGAAGGCCCCGCGCCAGGCCGCCTCGGCATCGCAGGTGGCCCCGGAGACGACTGCCGGGGGCAGCCCCCGGATCGGCCGGCCCCGGCCGTCCACGAGGCCGGTCTGGCGCGCGAGCAGTTCGCCGTCCTTGACCACCCGGACGACGAAGCGGCTGCCGCGCCGCAGTCCGCCGGGGGCCATCACCACGAGGTCGGAGGAGTGTCCGAAGATCTCCAGCAGGTCCTTGCGCAGCCGCCGCGCCGCCGCGCCGGTGTCCAGCTCCGCCTCGATCACGATCCGGCCGCTCACGATGTGCAGCCCGCCCGCGAACCGCAGGATCGCCGACACCTCCGCCTTGCGGCAGCAGGCCCTGGTGACCGGGAGCCGGCTGATCTCGTCCTTCACCGCTGGAGTCATCGCCATGGCCCGATCCTTCCATGTGTCCGGAAAATCCGGTCGTACGCTGCCGCCAACAGCTCCGGGTCGTGTCGCGGGGTGCCGTCGGTGCGGGCCACCCGGCCCAGGACCAGGGCGGCGCCCATCCGCTCGGCGGCCTTCTCCAGACCGGCCAGATCCGCCTGGCCGAAGGCGCCGCCGGTGACGGCGCGCTCGTCCACCAGGATCGCATCCACCGCGAGGCCCGGGGCGTGGTCGGCGATGACCTCCAGGTGGCGCTGCGGGGTGAAGCCCTCGGTCTCGCCGGGCTGGGGGGCCAGGTTCAGGGTGAGCAGGCGGCGGGCGCGGGTCTCGGTGAGCGCCTTGGCCAGCTCCGGGACCAGCAGGTGCGGCAGCACGCTGGTGAACCAGGAGCCGGGACCGAGCACCACCCAGTCCGCCTCCCGGACGGCGGTGACCGCCTCCGGGACGGCCGGCGGCCCGTCCGGCAGCAGCCGGATCGACTGCACGGTGCCGGGCGTGACCGCGACGCTGGCCTGGCCGCGGACGGCCGACAGCTCGCCGGGGCGCTCCGGGTCGTGGCCGCGCACGGTCGCCTCGATGTCCAGCGGCACCGCCGACATCGGCAGTACCCGGCCCTGGACGTTCAGCAGCCGGCCGACCCAGTCCAGGGCGGCCACCGGGTCACCGAGCTTCTCCCAGAGCGCGACGATCAGCAGGTTGCCGACCGCGTGGCCGCCGAGCTCGCCGGTGCCGGTGAAGCGCTGCTGGATCACCTCGGACCAGGTGCGCCCCCAGTCGTCGTCCCCGCACAGCGCGGCCAGCGCCTTGCGCAGGTCGCCGGGGGGCAGCACGCCCAGCTCGGTGCGGAGCCGGCCGCTGGAGCCGCCGTCGTCGGCGACGGTGACCACGGCGGTCAGGTCGCTGGTGAGCCGGCGCAGCGCGGAGAGCGAGGCGGACAGGCCCTGGCCGCCGCCGAGCGCGGTGATCCGGGGGGCCGGGTTGGCCCGGGCGGGGCTGCTGCGCGGCCGGCTCGGGACCGGCGGCCGGGCCGGGCCACCCGCCCGGTCGGCACTCCTGTTCTGCGGTTGCCGCCCGGGCACATATCCCGCCACACTCACCTCGCGTTCCTCGCCGCGGCCGCCGGCCCCGCCGGCGGCCCGGCTAGGAGGCGGCGGTCACTCCCGTCCCATGTCACGGTGGACGAGCACCGTCTCCACTCCGTCGGCGATGAGACGCTTGGTCAGGCGCTCGGACATCGCGACGCTGCGGTGCTTGCCACCGGTGCAGCCTACGGCAAGCGTCATGTAGCGCTTCCCCTCGCGGCGGTACCCCTCGGTGATGATGCGCAGGAGCTCGGCGTAGCCGTCCAGGAACTCGTTGGCGCCGGGCTGCTGGAACACGTAGTCGGCGACGTCCGCGTCGGTGCCGGTGCGGGCGCGCAGCTCGGGCACCCAGTGCGGGTTGGGCAGGAAGCGGCAGTCCACCACCAGGTCGGCGTCGACCGGCAGGCCGTACTTGAAGCCGAAGGACATCACGGTGGCGCGCAGCTCGGGCTCGTCGTGGTCGGCGAACTGGGCGTCCAGCTTGGCGCGCAGCTGGTGCACGTTGAGGTTGGAGGTGTCGATCACCAGGTCGGCCTCGCCGCGCAGGTCGCGCAGCAGGTCGCGCTCCTGGGCGATGCCGTCGACGATCCGGCCGTCGGCCTGCAGCGGGTGCGGGCGGCGCACGCTCTCGAAGCGGCGGACCAGCGCGTCGTCGGAGGAGTCCAGGAAGACCACGCTGAGCCGGACGCCGCGCTTCTCCAACTCGTCGAGCGAGGTGAGCAGGTCGTCGAAGAACTGGCGGCCCCGGACGTCCACGACCACGCCGATCCGGGCGACGTTGCCCTGGGAGCGGGCGCCCAGGTCGACCATGGTCGGGATCAGGGCCGGTGGCAGGTTGTCCACCACGAACCAGCCCAGGTCCTCCAGGCACTTCGCGGCGGTGGAGCGGCCGGCTCCGGACATGCCGGAGATGATCACCAGCTCCGGCGCGTTCTCGGCCACGTCTGACACGGTCACTTCGGTTCCCCGCTCTCGGTCTTTCTGCTGGGGAGAACGCGCACGGCGCGATCGCCCTTCCCCTGCCCGGACAGGCGGGCGGGGGCTGGGCGCGCCGTCTGACGGTCGGCGTCGACCGTCATGGCGTCTCCTGGGATGGTGCGGTCTGGGATGCTGCGACCACCGGCTCGGCGGCCGGTTCGGCCCCGTCCTCGATGATCTCGCCGGTAGCGGTGTTCACCGCTGGTGCGACGGGTGTACGGGAGGACAACGCCGCCGCAACAGTCTCCGCCGTGCGGCGTCCGATGCCGGGTACGGCGCAGAGTTCGTCGACGGTGGCGGCCCGGAGCCTCTTCAGCGAGCCGAAGTGCTTGAGCAGCGCCTGGCGGCGAGTCTCGCCGAGGCCCGGGACGGAGTCCAGTTCCCCGGCGGTGAGTCGCTTGGAACGCTTGCTGCGCTGGTAGGTGATCGCGAAGCGGTGGGCCTCGTCGCGGACCCGCTGGAGCAGGTAGAGGCCCTCGCTGGAGCGCGGCAGCACGACCGGGTCGTCCTCGCCGGGCAGCCAGACCTCCTCCAGCCGCTTGGCCAGGCCGCACAGCGCGACGTCGTCGATGCCGAGTTCGTCCAGGGCGCGCTTGGCGGCGGCGACCTGCGGCTGGCCGCCGTCGACGACCAGCAGTTGGGGCGGGTAGGCGAAGCGGCGCGGACGGCCCGTCTCCGGGTCGATCGGGCCGGCCGGGGCCCCGGTGCCGTCGGCGGCGGCGCCCGGGTCGTCGGCCTCGGGGACGACCCACTCGCCGGTCTGCTCGCGCTCCTGGAGGTAGCGGCGGAAGCGCCGACCGATCACCTCGTGCATCGAGCGGACGTCGTCCTGGCCCTCGAAGCCCTTGATCTGGAAGCGCCGGTACTCGCTCTTGCGGGCCAGGCCGTCCTCGAAGACGACCATCGAGGCGACCACGTCCTCGCCCTGGAGGTGGGAGATGTCGAAGCACTCGATGCGCAGCGGCACCGAGTCCAGCTCCAGCGCGTCGGCGATCTCCTGCAGGGCGCGGCTGCGGGTGGTGAGGTCGGAGGCGCGCTTGGTCTTGTGCAGTGCCAGCGCCTGCTGGGCGTTGCGCTGCACGGTGGCCATCAGGTCCTTCTTGTCGCCGCGTTGCGGGATCCGCAGGTCGACCTGGCTGCCGCGCAGGCCGCTCAGCCAGTCCCGGACCGGACCGGCCGGCTCGGGCAGCGCGGGGACGAGCACCTCGCGCGGGACGGACTCGTTGCGCTCGTCCGGGCCGCCGGCACCACCGTAGAGCTGCTGGAGGGCGTGCTCGACCAGGCCGGCGGTGTCGACGTCCTCGACCTTGTCGGTGACCCAGCCGCGCTGGCCGCGCACCCGGCCGCCGCGGACGTGGAAGATCTGGACGGCGGCCTCCAGTTCGTCCTCGGCGACGGCCAGCAGGTCGGCGTCGGTGGCGTCGGCGAGCACGATGGCGTTCTTCTCCATCGCGCGCTTGAGGGCGCCGATGTCGTCCCGCAGCCGGGCCGCCTTCTCGTACTCCATCTCCTCGGCGGCCTCCCGCATCTGCTCTTCCAGCCGGCGCAGGTAGTTGCCGGTGCGCCCGGCCATGAAGTCGCAGAAGTCCTCGGCCAGCGCCCGGTGTTCGTCCGGCGAGACCTTGCCGACGCAGGGCGCGGCGCACTTGCCGATGTAGCCGAGCAGGCAGGGCCGGCCGACCTGCCGGGCGCGCTTGAACACGCCGTTGGAGCAGGTGCGGACGGGGAAGACGCGCAGCAGCAGGTCGACCGTCTCGCGGATCGCCCAGGCGTGCCCGTACGGGCCGAAGTAGCGCACGCCCTTCTTGTGCGCCCCGCGCATCACCTGGACCCGCGGGTATTCCTCGTCGAGGGTGACGGCGAGTTCCGGATAGCTCTTGTCGTCGCGGTACTTGACGTTGAACCGCGGGTCGAACTCCTTGATCCAGGAGTACTCCAGCTGGAGCGCCTCGACCTCGGTGGCCACCACCGTCCACTCCACCGAGGCGGCGGTGGTGACCATGGTCGCGGTGCGCGGGTGCAGGCCGGCCAGGTCCTGGAAGTAGGACGACAGGCGCGGCCGCAGGCTCTTGGCCTTGCCGACGTAGATGACCCGTCCGTGGGCGTCACGGAACTTGTAGACGCCCGGTGAGGTTGGGATCGCGCCCGGCGCCGGGCGGTAGGTGCTCGGGTCAGCCATGGGTCCACCGTACCGAGTGGGGCCGGGGCCGCGAAGGAGAGATCGACGGGGCGGAGATCAACGGGGCGGGGATCGACTGGGCGGAGATCGACTGGGCGGAGATCAACTGCTTCAGCTCGGGGTCACCTTGAGGTTCCCGCCGTCGACCGTGACGGCGTAGGCGGGCAGCGGCCTGGGGGCCGGGCCGTCCTGGACGGCGCCGTCGGTGATGGCGAACCGGCTGCCGTGGCAGGGGCACTGGATCTGCTGGCTCTTCACCTGGTCGACGACGCAGCCGGCGTGGGTGCAGACGGCGCTGAAGGCCTTGTACTCCCCCGCGGTCGGCTGGGTCACGACGATCTTCTGGTTGCGGAAGACCTTGCCGCCGCCCTCCGGCACCGCCGAGGCCGGGCCGAGGTCCACCGGGCTCTTGGCCGCGCTGCCGGCGCCGGAGGAGCCCGAGGAGGAACCGCAGCCGGCGACCGCCACGGTGCCGCCGGCCGCCAGTACGGCGGCGGCGCCGCAGAGCACGGTGCGGCGGGAGGTGGCGGGGCTGGTCTCGGGGGCCTCTGACATCGGTGCGCTCCTGCGGTTCGGCTTCCTACGAGGGACCACGGAAGTCTATGCGGCACCCGCTCCGCCGCCCCGGGGGGCGGGGCGGCGGAGCGGGTCGCTTCTCCCTCTTCGCTACTTCTTCGCCGCGGCGGCGCGCTTGCGCGGCGCCTTCTTCACCGGGGCGACCGGGGCGTCCGCGAACTCGCCCGGAAGGATGTCCCGGAGG
This sequence comes from Kitasatospora sp. NPDC088264, assembly GCF_040685715.1. Classification (NCBI taxonomy): domain Bacteria; kingdom Bacillati; phylum Actinomycetota; class Actinomycetes; order Kitasatosporales; family Streptomycetaceae; genus Kitasatospora; species Kitasatospora sp. NPDC088264. The sequence goes on along the minus strand of NZ_JBFBIR010000004.1, from coordinate 103,280 downwards.
AACTTGCCGGTGTGGCTCTCCGGGACGGCGGCGATCTGCTCCGGGGTGCCCTCGGCGACCACCATGCCGCCGCCGGAACCGCCCTCGGGGCCCATGTCGACGACCCAGTCGGCGGTCTTGATCACATCGAGGTTGTGCTCGATGACGATCACCGTGTTGCCCTTCTCCACCAGCCCGCTGAGCACCTTGATCAGCTTGCTGATGTCCTCGAAGTGCAGGCCGGTGGTGGGCTCGTCCAGCACGTAGACCGTCCGCCCGGTGGAGCGCTTCTGCAGCTCGGAGGCGAGCTTGACGCGCTGCGCCTCGCCGCCGGAGAGCGTCGGCGCGGACTGGCCGAGCCGGACGTAGCCGAGGCCGACGTCGTTGAGCGTCCTGAGGTGCCGGGCGATCGCCGGGACGGCCTCGAAGAAGGCCAGCGCCTCCTCGATCGGCATGTCCAGCACCTCGGAGATGGACTTGCCCTTGTAGTGGACCTCCAGCGTCTCCCGGTTGTACCGGGCGCCGTGGCAGACCTCGCACGGCACGTAGACGTCCGGCAGGAAGTTCATCTCGATCTTGATGGTGCCGTCGCCCGAGCAGTTCTCGCAGCGGCCGCCCTTGACGTTGAAGGAGAACCGGCCGGGCAGGTAGCCGCGGACCTTCGCCTCCTGCGTCTCCGCGAAGAGCCGGCGCACGTGGTCGAACACCCCGGTGTAGGTGGCCGGGTTGGAGCGCGGGGTGCGCCCGATCGGCGACTGGTCGACGTGCACCACCTTGTCCACCAGGTCGGTGCCGGTGATCCGGGTGTGCCGGCCGGGCACGCTGCGGGCGCCGTTCAGCTCCCGGGCGAGGTGGGTGTAGAGGATGTCGTTGACCAGCGTCGACTTGCCGGATCCGGAGACGCCGGTGATCGCGGTGAAGGTGCCGAGCGGGAAGCCGACCGTGACGTCCTTGAGGTTGTGCTCGCGGGCGCCGTGGACGGTCAGCTGGCGCTTCTTGTCCCGGTCGCGGCGGCCCGCCGGGATCGGGATGGACCGCTTGCCGGAGAGGTACTGGCCGGTCAGCGACTCCTTGTTGGACAGCAGCCCCTTCAACGAGCCGGAGTGCACCACCTTGCCGCCGTGCTCGCCGGCGCCCGGGCCGATGTCGACCACCCAGTCCGCCGTCTTGATGGTGTCCTCGTCGTGCTCGACCACGATCAGCGTGTTGCCGATGTCGCGCAGCCGCACCAGCGTCTCGATCAGCCGGTGGTTGTCCCGCTGGTGCAGGCCGATGGACGGCTCGTCCAGCACGTACAGCACGCCGACCAGGCCGGAGCCGATCTGGGTGGCCAGCCGGATGCGCTGGGCCTCGCCGCCGGACAGGGTGCCGGCCGCGCGGTTCAGCGAGAGGTAGTCCAGGCCGACGTCGACCAGGAAGCGCAGCCGCTCGTTGACCTCCTTCAGGACGCGCTCGGCGATCTGCTTGTCCCGGTCGTTCAGCTTCATCGCGCCCAGGAACTCGGCGCAGTCGCTGATCGACATCGCCGAGACGTCGGCGATCGACTTCTCCTCGACGGTGACCGCGAGCACCACCGGCTTGAGCCGGGTGCCCTCGCACGTCGGGCAGGGCACCTCGCGCATGTAGCCCTCGAAGCGCTCGCGGCTGCTGTCGCTCTCCGCCTCGGTGTGCCGGCGCTGGATGAACGGGACGGCGCCCTCGAAGCCGGTGCTGTACGAGCGCTCGCGCCCGAAGCGGTTGCGGTAGCTGACCTGCACCTGGTGCTTGTGCCCGTACAGCAGCGCCTTCTTGGCGCGGGCCGGCAGCCCGGCCCACGGGATGTCGGTGCGGAAGCCGAGCTCCCCGGCGAGCGCGTCGATCAGCCGCTGGAAGTACTCCTTGGCGTGGCCCGCCGACCACGGGTGGATCGCGCCCTCCTCCAGCGAGCGCTCGGGGTCCGGGACGACCAGCTCCGGGTCGACCTCCATCCGGTTACCCAGGCCCGAGCAGTCCGGGCAGGCGCCGAACGGCGAGTTGAAGGAGAACGAGCGCGGCTCCAGCTCCTCGAACGACACGTCGTCGTACGGGCAGTAGAGGTGCTCGGAGTACATCCGCTCGCGCTCCGGGTCGTCCTCCGCGAGGTCGACGAAGTCGAGCACGACCATGCCGCCGGACAGCCGCAGGGCCGTCTCCACCGAGTCGGTGAGCCGCCGCTTGGCGCTCTCCTTGACGGTCAGGCGGTCGATGACCACCTCGACGGTGTGCTTCTCCTGCTTCTTGAGCTTCGGCGGCTCGGCGAGCTGGATCGTCTCGCCGTCCACCCGGGCGCGCGAGTAGCCCTTGGACTGGAGGTCGGCGAAGAGGTCGACGAACTCGCCCTTGCGCTCGCGCACCACCGGGCTGAGCACCTGGAACCGGGTGCCCTCGGCGAGCTCCAGCACCTTGTCGACGATCGCCTGCGGCGACTGCTTGGCGATCGGGCGGCCGCAGTGCGGGCAGTGCGGCTTGCCGATCCGGGCGAACAGCAGGCGCAGGTAGTCGTAGACCTCGGTGATCGTGCCGACGGTCGAACGGGGGTTGCGGTTGGTGGACTTCTGATCGATCGAGACGGCCGGGGAGAGGCCTTCGATGAAGTCCACATCGGGCTTGTCCATCTGCCCGAGGAACTGGCGGGCGTAGGAGGACAGCGACTCGACGTAGCGGCGCTGGCCCTCGGCGAAGATCGTGTCGAAGGCGAGCGAGGACTTGCCGGAGCCGGAGAGGCCCGTGAAGACGATGAGGGAGTCGCGGGGCAGGTCGAGCGAGACGTTCTTGAGGTTGTGCTCGCGAGCACCGCGGACGATGAGGCGGTCGGCCACTGCTTCTGGCGCCTTTCTCCGGGGCGAGAGGACTTGCGGGGAGATGTGTGCTTCTTCCAGGATGCGGCAGCCAGCCTACTAGCTCAGACGTTCGAATATCGACCGTGTCCAGTGGAGTCCACCCGAACGAGTGAGAGCGCCCCTCGGACCCTCCGTACCCGGACCGAAAAAGGCCCTGCTCAGCGGTCGGATTCGGCGATAGCGTCAGCTGGTCAACGAGCGGAGCCCCCCGCGGGCAACGCGCCGTCTCCCACAGAAGGCCGATCCGATGACCGACCCGCAGACCGCCGCCGAGGCCGCCGCGCAGTACCTGGCCCTGGTCGAGGAGAGCACCCGGCACCTGCTGCACACCGTCGCCGAGCTGAAGCCCGAGGCCGTCGCCGAGCCCTCCGCCCTGCCCGGCTGGACCCGCGGTCACGTGCTGGCCCACCTCGCCCGCAACGCCGACTCCCTGGTCAACCTGCTGGACGGCGCCCGCACCGGCACCGACATCCCGCAGTACGCCAGCACCGAGGCCCGCGACCGGCAGATCGAGGAGGGCGCGCCCCGCCCGGTCGACGTCCAGCTCGCCGACCTGCGCGACTCCCGCGAGCGCTTCGCCGCGGCCGCCGCGCTGCTGCCCGCCGATGCCTGGACGGTCGAGGTCCGCCACCGCACCGGCTACGTCTTCCCCGCCCACGACCTCCCGTGGAAGCGCCTCGCCGAGGTCGAGTACCACCACGTCGACCTGGACGCCGGCCACACCCCCGCGCACTGGCCGGAGGTCTTCGCCGTCACCGAGTTCCACAAGATCGCCAACAAGCTGCACGGCGCCGCCCTGCCCGGCGTCGAGCTCGTCGCCGAGGACACCGGGGACATCGGCCTGATCGGCACCGGCGAGCCCGCCCTCACCGTCCGGGGCCCCCTCCGCTCCCTGCTCGCCTGGCTCTCCGGCCGCTCCGACGGCGCCGACCTCCGGGCCACCCCCGACACCGCCCTCCCCCAGCTTCCCCCGCTGGGCTGACGGCGCGAAGATGATCCTGAACCCCTTCACCGGACGAGGAGCGGACGGATGACGTACCACGGAGCGGTCAAGGTCGGCGGGCCGCCGGACGTGCGGGAGCTGGCGCACCTGATCATCACCAAGGTGGCCGTCGGCCCGTACGACAACAACGCCTACCTGCTGCGCTGCCGGGCCACCGACGAGCAGCTGCTGATCGACGCGGCCGCCGACGCCCCGGTGCTGCTGGAGACCATCGGCGACGAGCTGGCCACCGTGGTCACCACCCACCGGCATCACGACCACTGGGCCGCGCTCGCCGAGGTGGTCGCGGTGACGGGGGCTCGCACCGCCGCCGGCGCGCACGACGCCGAGGGCGTCGACGTGCCCACCGAGCTGCTGCTCGCGGACGGCGACAAGCTGCGGGTCGGCGACGTGGAACTCACCGTCCGGCACCTGGTCGGACACACCCCGGGCGCGATCGTGCTGGTCTACGACGACCCGCAGGGCCACCCGCACGTCTTCACCGGCGACTGCCTCTTCCCCGGTGGCGTCGGCAACACCTGGGGCGACCCGGAGGCCTTCCGCACGCTCTTGCGAGACGTCACCGAGAAGGTCTTCGACGTGCTGCCGGACGAGGCCTGGGTCTACCCCGGCCACGGCAACGACACCACCCTCGGCGCCGAGCGCCCGCACCTCGACGAGTGGCGCGAGCGCGGCTGGTGACCTCGGCCTCCGGGCACCGGGCACCGGGCACGACGAGGCCCCCGCGACCCCTTTCGGGTCGCGGGGGCCTCGGCCGTCACGCGGGGGTCAGGCGTCCAGCTTCTGGGCCTCGCGCTCGGCCCGCTCCTGCTTCTTCGAGGCGATCAGGCTGGTCACCGTGGTGACGGCCAGCACGACCACGATGACGCCCAGCGAGAGCGGGATGCCGATCTCCGGCACGTTCGCGCCCGCCTCGTGCGCCGCGTGCAGCACCAGCTTCACGCCGATGAAGCCGAGGATCACCGACAGGCCGTACGACAGGTGGACCAGCTTCTTCAGCAGGCCGCCGATCAGGAAGTACAGCTGGCGCAGGCCCATCAGGGCGAAGGCGTTGGCGGTGAAGACGATGTACGGGTCCTGGGTGAGGCCGAAGATCGCCGGGATGGAGTCCAGCGCGAACAGCACGTCCGTGGTGCCGATCGCCAGCATCACGATCAGCATCGGGGTCATCAGCCGGCGGCCGTTCTCCCGGATGAAGAGCTTGGTGCCGTGGTACGTGTCGGTGGACGGGAAGCGCCGCTCGATCGACTTGAGCAGGCGGTTCTCCTCGAACTCGTCCTCCTCCTCGCCGGCCCGGGCCTCCTTGATCAGCTTCCAGGCGGTCCAGATCAGGAAGGCGCCGAAGATGAAGAACACCCAGGAGAACTGGGTGACCAGCGCCGCGCCGCCGGCGATGAAGACCGCCCGCAGCACCAGCGCGATGATCACACCGAACATCAGCACGCGCTGCTGGTAGATCCTCGGCACCGCGAACTTGCCCATGATCAGGATGAAGACGAACAGGTTGTCGACACTGAGCGACTTCTCGGTGATGTAACCGGCGAAGAACTCACCGGCCGGCTGCGCGCCGGAGTGCCACCAGAGGAACCCGCCGAAGATCAGCGCCAGCACGATCCAGACCGCGGTCCAGATCCCGGCCTCCTTGACCGAGACCTCGTGCGGCTTGCGCCCTCCGATGAAGAAGTCCGCCACGATCAGTGCGATCAACACACCGATCGTGGTGACCCACATGGCTATGGAAACGTCCACTACTGCTCCTCCGGCAGGTAGGCGAGACAGTCATCGTCACTGCCGGAGGTCTCTTCCGCCCGTCGGGCCCGCTCTCGGGGCGTCCGCACGGACCAGCGCCCCGGGGCGCCGCTCGTGGGCGCCCGTGATGACGGGGACAACTGCGGGGGAATACTCCCCTCCGCTGCCATCGAGAGTAACAGGAAGCCCAAAGAAAGGTAAAGAAGGTAAAGAACCGTCAGAGGTACGGCTCGATCGCCGGCAGCAGGTCCTGGAAGGTCCGCCCCTTGGCCGGCGCGCCGATCGCCTGCATCTCCCAGCCGCCGGCCCCGTCACGGAACACCTTCGCCATGATCTGCCCGGTGTGCGACCCTCCCCCGGCCAGCTCGTACCGGGCCAGCTCCTCGCCCGTGGTCTCGTCCACCAGCCGGCAGTGGGCGCCCCGCACCTCCGCGAAGGTCTGCCCGGTGTACGAGCTCACCGTGAACACCACCTGGGTGATGTGCGCCGGCACGTGCAGCAGGTCCACCAGGATCGCCTCGTCGTCCTCCGTGCCCGAGCCGCCCTCCAGGTTGTCCCCGGTGTGCCGGACGGAACCGTCCGTGCTCTCCAGGTGCTGGAAGAACACCACGTCGGACGGGGTCTTCTCGGCGTACAGGAGCGCCGACGCGTCCAGGTCGATCGTCCTGGTGCGGCTGCCGAACAGGCCCCGCTTCGGCGCGGCCTGCCAGCCGAGCCCCATCCGGACCACGGTCAACGCGCCGCCCGGCCCCTTCTGGAGACTGACCCGCTGTCCCTTGGCAAGGTTCACCGACACGGCGTTGTCCTCTCTACCCGGCCACGCGGTCGCTCCCCGCGCGGCGCCACGGTGGAACACCCCGTGCCGTCCCCCGGCTGAGGCCCCCTGTTGCTGTCGCACCACCCCGTCCCGAGGTCGATGCCGCAGGCCAGCCTAGGGCCTGCGGCACCCCGCACCTCCCGGCGGTCGCCGCATTGTGGCAAGGCTGAGACACCGCCGGGCTTGACCGGTGTCACACCGGCCCGGCCCGGCGGCCGTCTCGACCCGCCTCAGACCCCCGTCGGCCCCTCGGCCCCCGCTCAGGCCACGCCGGCCTCCCTCATCTGGCGCAGCTCCCGCTTCAGCTCCTTCACCTCGTCGCGCAGCCGGGCCGCGACCTCGAACTGGAGGTCGGCGGCGGCCGCGTGCATCCGGTCCGTCATCGACTGGATCAGCTCCGCCAGCTCGGCGGCCGGCAGGCTCTCGCCCTGCTTGCGCTCCATGCCCAGGGCCGGCACCGGGGCCTTGCCCTTCCCGGCGGCCCCGCGGTAGCCGGTGGACAGCAGCTCGTCGGTGTCCACGTCCTCGCGGGCGAGGGTGTCCAGGATGTCGCCGATCTTCTTCCGCAGCGGCTGCGGATCGATCCCGTGCTTCTTGTTGTACGCCTGCTGCACGACCCGGCGGCGGTTGGTCTCGTCGATCGCCTTCTCCATCGACGGGGTGATCCGGTCCGCGTACATGTGCACCTGGCCCGAGACGTTTCGGGCGGCCCGCCCGATCGTCTGGATCAGTGAGGTGCCGGAGCGCAGGAAGCCCTCCTTGTCCGCGTCCAGGATCGCCACCAGCGACACCTCCGGCAGGTCCAGGCCCTCGCGCAGCAGGTTGATGCCGACCAGCACGTCGTACCTGCCCGCGCGCAGCTCGCGCAGCAGCTCCACCCGGCGCAGGGTGTCCACGTCGCTGTGCAGGTACCGGACCCGGATGTCCAGGCCGAGCATGTAGTCGGTGAGGTCCTCGGCCATCTTCTTGGTCAGCGTGGTCACCAGGACGCGCTCGTCCCGCTCCACCCGCTTGCGGACCTCGTGCACCAGGTCGTCGATCTGGCCCTCGGTCGGCTTGACGATCACCTCCGGGTCGATCAGACCGGTCGGGCGGATGATCTGCTCGACCTGGCCGTCGCCGCGGGACAGCTCGTACGGGCCGGGCGTCGCCGACAGGTACACCGTCTGGTCGATCCGCCCCAGGAACTCCTCCCACTTCAGCGGGCGGTTGTCCATCGCGGAGGGCAGCCGGAAGCCGTGCTCCACCAGGGTGCGCTTGCGCGAGGCGTCGCCCTCGTACATCGCGCCGATCTGCGGGACCGTGACGTGCGACTCGTCGATGACCAGGAGGAAGTCCTCCGGGAAGTAGTCGAGCAGGGTGTTCGGCGGGGAGCCGGGCTCGCGGCCGTCGAAGTGCATCGAGTAGTTCTCGACGCCCGAGCAGGTGCCGATCTGGCGCAGCATCTCGATGTCGTAGGTGGTGCGCATGCGCAGCCGCTGGGCCTCCAGCAGCTTGCCCTGCTTCTCCTGCCGGGCGAGCGTCTCCTCCAGCTCCTTCTCGATGCCGGTGATCGCCCGCTCCATGCGCTCCGGGCCGGCCACGTAGTGCGAGGCGGGGAAGACGTACACCGACTCGTCCTGGCTGATGATCTCGCCGGTGAGCGGGTGCAGGGTGTACAGCGCCTCGATCTCGTCGCCGAACATCTCGATCCGGACGGCCAGCTCCTCGTAGACCGGGAAGATCTCGATGGTGTCGCCGCGGACCCGGAAGGTGCCCCGGGTGAACGCCACGTCGTTGCGGGCGTACTGGATGTCCACGAAGCGGCGCAGCAGGACGTCCCGGTCGATCTCCTCGCCGACCTTGAGCGGGACCATCCGGTCCACGTACTCCTGCGGGGTGCCGAGGCCGTAGATGCAGGACACCGACGCGACCACGATCACGTCCCGCCTGGTCAGCAGCGAGTTGGTCGCCGAGTGCCGCAGCCGCTCGACCTCCTCGTTGATCGAGGAGTCCTTCTCGATGTAGGTGTCCGTCTGCGGGACGTACGCCTCGGGCTGGTAGTAGTCGTAGTACGAGACGAAGTACTCGACCGCGTTGTTCGGCAGCAGCTCGCGGAACTCGTTCGCCAGCTGGGCGGCCAGCGTCTTGTTCGGCGCCATCACCAGGGTGGGCCGCTGCAGCCGCTCGATCATCCAGGCCGTGGTGGCCGACTTCCCGGTACCGGTGGCACCGAGCAGGACGACGTCCTTCTCCCCGCCCTTGATCCGCCGCTCCAGCTCGGCGATCGCCGCCGGCTGGTCCCCGTTCGGCTGGAAGGGACTGACGACCTCGAAGGGCGCCACTGACCGCTCAATACTCGTGATGGGTCGCACGAGTCCACCGTACGACCCACCACCGACAAGCGGTGCGGCTCCCTCAGGCCGCGTGCCCCTCGAACCTCATGGCCGGCTCGCGGGCCGGGTCGATGCGGACGACCGAGTCGAAGGCGGCGGCGAGGCGTTCGATCAGCGGCAGGGCCGGATCGACGCCGCTCTCCTCGATGCTCTCGACCGTCGCCTCGTCCAGCCCGGACCGCTCCGCGAGTTCGGCGAGCGTCCAGCCGAGAGCGGAGCGGCGGGCGTACACGGCCTCGGCCGGCGCCATCCGCCGCCCGGCCGGCCGGTACTGCTCGCTCTCCCGATGCTCCGGCGGCACGACCCACCGCGTGTGACAACCGCTGCTCACCGCTGCTCCTCCCGGTCATAGACGTCGTGGTCGGCAGCGGGCAGATGCTCGGCCTCACACTCTGCTCCGCCGGGCCCTGTCCGGCTGATCTTGCCGGACAGGGCCCGGGAGCAGCGCCCGGCCGGGGCGGGGGTCACGGGCTCAGGTCTTCGCGCTGTCGCGGGCGAGGGCTACCAGGCGGGAGATGGCGCGGAGGTACTTCTTGCGGTAGCCGCCGCGGAGCATGTCGTCGGGGAAGACCTGGTCGAAGGGGAGACCGGAGGCGGTGATGGGGAGCTCGCGGTCGTACATGCGGTCGGCGAGGACGACCAGGCGCAGGGCGGTGGACTGGTCGTCGACCTGGCGGACGCCGCGCAGGCAGACGGTGGTGACGTCGTCGAGCAGCGCGCCGTAGCGGCTGGGGTGGACGGCGGAGAGGTGGGCGAGGAGGGTGTCGAAGTCGTCCAGGGAGGCGCCGGGGGTCCGGGCGGCGACGGCGTCGACGGCCGCGTCGGGGTAGGGCGGCGGGGCGTCCGGGAGGCCGCGGTGGCGGTAGTCCTGGCCGTCGATCCGCATCGGGCGGAAGTGCGCGGACAGGCCCTGGATCTCGCGCAGGAAGTCGGCGGCGGCGAAGCGGCCCTCGCCGAGCTTCTCCGGCAGGGTGTTCGAGGTGGCGCAGAGCTTGACGCCGTTGTCGACGAGGCGGCCGAGCAGCGTGGAGACGAGGACGGTGTCGCCCGGGTCGTCGAGCTCGAACTCGTCGATGCACAGCAGCGTGTGCCCGGAGAGGGTCCGGACGGCCTGCTGGAAGCCGAGCGCACCGACCAGGTTGGTCAGCTCGACGAAGGTGCCGAAGGCCTTGGGGCCGGGGGCGGCGTGCCAGAGCGAGGCGAGCAGGTGGGTCTTGCCGACGCCGTAGCCGCCGTCGAGGTACACACCGGCCGGGCCGGTGGGCGCCGGGGCGGAGCGGCGGAACCAGCTGCGCTTGGGTGCGGAACCGTTTCCCCCGCCGAGGGTGGTGGCGAACTGCTCCAGGACCTGGACGGCCTCGTACTGGCTGGGCTGGTTCGGGTCCGGAATGTACGTCCCGAAGCTCACGTCGGAGAACCGGGGCGGCGGGACCATCTCGGCGACCAGCCGCTCGGCGGGCACGACGGGGCGGCGGTCGGCGAGCGCGATCGGGGAGCCGGCCGCGCTCGCGGCGGCTATGGACTCGGTCGCGGTGTCGGGGCGGGGGGCTGCTGGCACGTTAGTAGAGGGTACGCCTGGTCCCAGGCCCCTCGGGACGGCGGCCGGTGGAAGACTGAGGGCATGCAACAGTTGATCAGCCCGCTGGGCGAGCCGGTCGTGGACCCGGCCTCGCTGGAGTCGCTCGCCGCCGTCTACGCGTACCCCGACCAGGTGAATCGGGGGCGGCCCTGGCTGCGCGCCAACATGGTGGCCGGTCTGGACGGCGGGGCGAGGCTGGAGGGCCTCTCGGAGGGCCTGTCCGGGGACGCCGACAAGCGGATCTTCGGTGTGCTGCGCGCGCTGTCGGACGTGGTGCTGGTGGGCGCGGAGACGGTCCGCGCGGAGGGCTACCGGCCGGCCCGGGCCCGGGCCGAGTTCGCGGCGGCGCGGGCGGCGGCCGGGCAGGCCCCGGCTCCGGCGATCGCGATCGTGAGCCGCTCGCTGACCCTGGACCTGACCGCGCCGCTGTTCACCGCCCCGCTGGTCAGAACGGTGGTGATCACCACCGCGGACGCGCCCGAGGAGCGCCGCCGGGCGGTCGCCGAGGTGGCCGACCTGGTGCTCGCCGGGGAGGGGGCGGTGGACCTGCGGGCGGGCGTGTCGGCGCTGGCGGAGCGGGGCTGGACGCGGTTGCTGAGCGAGGGCGGCCCGCGGCTGCTGGGGCAGCTGGCGGCGGCGGGTCTGCTGGACGAGTTGTGCCTGTCGCTGGCTCCGTTGATCACGGGCGGCGACGCGCCGCGCATCATCCGCGATGCGGAAATGCCTGACGTGCAGCGGATGCGGCTGGTCTCATTGATCGAGCAGAAAGGATTCCTCTTCACCCGCTACATGCGTCCGCCGACCCCGTGACCGACGGGTCGTGATCCCGTTAATGCGATGCCGGGGCCCGGGGGCCGGCCACTGGAAGGGACTCACGTGTTCAAGACGGTACTGATGATCGAAAAGGCTCTCTCCGACGCGGACGTGGAACTCGTCACCACGCTCCACAGCGACGAGAAGGTCTCCTTCGTCGTCCTGATGCAGCCGCGCGGCAAGCAGGACGAGCTGCTGCGGGCGCTGGACGACGTGGCGCTCGGCCACCTCGACAAGGTGGTGCACGAGCACGACGAGTCCGAGTCCGGGCCGACCGTGGCCTCCGAGTCGCTCGAACACAGCCTGCGCCACCTGCGCGCGGCCGGGGCCGAGGCGGTCGGCGAGCTGGTCGAGGAGAAGCCGCTGGACCGGCTGCGGGCGGCGGTCGAGGAGCACCGCGCGGACGAGGTGGTGGTGCTCACCTCACCGCACTTCGTCGAGGAGTTCTTCCACCGCGACTGGGCCTCCCAGGCCCGGCACAAGGTGGGGGTCCCGGTGCTGCGGCTGTTCGCCAGCGACTCCTAGGGATCCCGGCCGGTGGTGCAGAATCGTCCTTGCGGTCCGCCCGCGAGGACGATTCCCCATCCCGTCCGCCCGACCATTCCGCCCCCGCCCTACGGAGCCCCGCCTTGAACGACGCCGCGCACGACCTGCACGCCCCGCACTTCATCGGCATCGGCGGCGCCGGGATGTCCGGCCTGGCGAAGATCCTCGCGGTGCGCGGCGCCAGCGTCTCCGGCAGCGACTCCAAGGAGTCCGAGACCGTCCTCGCGCTGCGCGCCCTCGGCGCGACCGTGCACGTCGGCCACGCCGCCGAGCACGTGCCGGACGGCACCAGCAGCGTGGTGGTCTCCAGCGCGATCCGCGCCGACAACCCGGAGCTGGCCGCCGCCCACGAGCGCGGCATCCCGGTGGTGCACCGCTCCGACGCGCTGGCCGCCCTGATGGGCGGCCGCCGGGCGCTGGCGGTGGCCGGCACCCACGGCAAGACCACCACCACCAGCATGCTCGCCGTCGCCCTCGGCGAACTGGGCCTGGACCCGTCCTACGCGATCGGCGGCGACCTCGACACGCCCGGCTCCAACGCCCACCACGGCGCCGGCGAGATCTTCGTCGCCGAGGCCGACGAGAGCGACCGCAGCTTCCACAAGTACGCGCCCGAGGTGGCGATCGTGCTCAACGTGGAGCTGGACCACCACGCCAACTACGCCTCGATCGAGGAGATCTACGAGTCCTTCGAGACCTTCGTCGGCCGGATCACCCCCGGCGGCACCCTGGTGGTCTCCGCCGACCACGACGGCGCCCGCGAGCTGACCGCCCGGGTGGCCGACCGCGAGGGCCTCACCGTGGTGACCGTCGGCGCCGCCGAGGACGCCGACGTCCGGGTCCGCTCGGTGGTCGCCCGCGGCATGACCAGCGAGGTCACCGTCGAGCTGGACGGCGCCGAGCTGTCCTTCACCGTCTCGGTGCCCGGCCGGCACTACGCGCACAACGCGGTCGCCGCGCTGGCCGCCGGCGTCGCGCTGGGCGTCCCGGCCGCCGACCTGGCCAAGGCCCTGGGCGCCTACACCGGCGTGCGGCGCCGCCTCCAGCTCAAGGGCGAGGCCGGCGGCGTCCAGGTGATCGACTCCTACGCCCACCACCCCACCGAGATGACCGCCGACCTGGAGGCGATCCGGGAGGGCCTGGAGGGCGAGGGCCGGGTGCTGGTGGTCTTCCAGCCGCACCTGTTCAGCCGCACCCAGCAGCTCGCCGAGGAGATGGGCCGGGCCCTGGCGCTGGCCGACGCCTCGGTGGTGCTGGACATCTACCCGGCCCGCGAGGACCCGATCCCCGGCGTGACCAGCGAGCTGATCATCGACGCCGCCCACCGGGCCGGCGCCGACGTCACCGCCGAGCACTCCTTCGCCGCCGCCCCCGCCGTGCTGGCCGGCCTGGCCCGCCCCGGCGACCTGCTGCTCACCATGGGTGCCGGCGACGTCACCAACCTGGGCCCCGCCATCCTGGAGGAGATCCGGGGAAGCGTGCAGCACCTCTCGAACGTTGCCTCCAACGTCTGACGTACCCCGACCGGGAGCCGTGATGAGCTACGAGATCGAGAAGACCGAGGCCGAGTGGCGGGACGAGCTGAGCCCCGAGGAGTACCACGTGCTCCGCGAGGCCGGCACCGAGCGCCCGTTCACCGGTGAGTACACCGACACCAAGACCGTCGGCGTCTACGGCTGCCGGGCCTGCGGCGCGGAGCTGTTCAGCTCCGAGACCAAGTTCGACAGCCACTGCGGCTGGCCGTCGTACTACGCGCCGCTGGCCGGGGACCGGGTCCAGTACATCGAGGACACCACGCTCGGCATGCGCCGGGTCGAGGTGCGCTGCGCCCGCTGCGGCGGGCACCTGGGCCACGTCTTCGAGGGCGAGGGCTACGGCACGCCGACCGACCAGCGGTACTGCATCAACAGCGTCTCGCTGACGCTGAAGCCGGCCGAGTAGGGCCGGCCGGTCGCGCCGCGAGGGCCCGGGTTTCCGTACGGACGGACGCCCGGGCCCTCGTGCGTCCCGGGCCGCCGGGGCCCGGACCAGCAGGGTCCGGGCCGCCGAGGGGCGGGCCGCCGGGGCTCAGGCCGTCGGGGCTCAGGCCGTCGGGGCGAAGCGGACCGGGAGGTGGACCAGGGCCCGGTGGAACGGGCCGGGGCGCCAGAGCAGGTCCTCGGCCGGGGTGGCCAGCTCCAGGTCGCTGAGCCGGCTGGTCAGCTGCTCGATCGCGGTGATCGCGATCAGCAGCGCCGGGTCGCGGGCCGGGCAGCCGTGCGGGCCGGCCGCCCAGGCCAGGTGGGCGCTCTCGCCGCTGCGCAGCTCGGTGCCGTCGGTGGGCGGCGCGGCCTGCGAGTTGGCGGCCGCGTAGGAGACCAGCACCAGCGTGCCGGCCGGGATCTCCCGGCCGTGGAAGGTGATGTCGTAGCGCGGGTAGTGGGCGGAGAGGTTGGCCAGCGGCGGCTCGTGCCAGAGCACCTCGTCGATCGCCTGGTAGGCGGTCATCGCGCCGCCGATGAGGGAGCCGGCGTAGCGGGCGTCGGTGAGCAGGCGCAGCAGGGCGTTGCCGATCAGGTTGGTGGTCGGCTCGTGCCCGGCGATCATGGTGAGGGTGATCTGCCGGATCACCTCGTCGTCCTCCAGCCCGGCCGGGTGGGTGACGAACCAGGAGGTGAGGTCGTGCCGGGGCCGCTCGCGCCGCTCGGCGACCATGGCGGTGACCACCGCGACGAGGTCCCCGTACGCGACGACGGCCTTCTCGGTGGACTCGATCATCCCGGCGATCCCGGCGACCAGCCGGGCGCTGTGCTCCCCCGGCACGCCGAACCAGGTGGTGAGGACGAAGGCCGGCAGCTGGCGGGCGTACTCGGCGATCAGGTCGGCGGTGCCGGCCGCCTCGAAGCGGTCGACCAGCTGGTGGGCGACCTCGGCGACCCGGCGCTGGAGCCGGTGCGGTTCGAGCAGGGCGAGGCCGTCGGTGATCACCGCGCGGTAGCGCGCGTGCACCTCGCCGTCGCTGAACAGGGCGGTCGGGCGGTAGCCGAGCACCGGCAGCAGCGGGTTGTCGGGGGCGACGGTGCGCTGCCAGGCGCGGGAGTCCTTGGAGAAGGTGTCGGTGTCGCGCAGCAGGTCCAGGGCGGCCTGGTAGTCGGTGACCAGCAGGGCCTCGACGCCGGGCGCGATCTCCACCGGGGCGACCGCGCCGTAGCGGCGCAGCCGGTCGTAGACCAGCTGCGGGTCGGCGGCGAAGACCGGGCCGTAGATGGGGGTCGGGCGGGTGTCGGTGGTCACGGGCGCTCCTCGGCGGCGGAGGCGGCAGGGGCGGTCGCTGCCGGGACGGCGGGCTCGGTGACGTCCGCCGGGGTGGCGAGGTCGGCGGCGTCCGCGGGGGCGGCGGGCAGGCCGTCGAGGACGTGCTCGGCCAGCGCGATCAGCGCGTCCAGGCTGGCACCGCGCTCGCGGGCGTCGCAGAGCAGCAGCGGGGTGGTGGGGTGCAGGTCCAGGTGGGCGCGCAGCACCTCGATCGAGTGGACCGGCGCGTCCGGGAAGCAGTTGACGGCGACGGCGTAGGGCAGGCCCTGCTCCTCGACCATGTCCATGATCTCGAAGGAGTCGGCGAGCCGGCGGGTGTCGGCGAGCACCAGCGCGCCGAGGGCGCCGCGGGCGATGTCCTGCCAGAGCGGGAAGAAGCGGCGCTGGCCGGGGGTGCCGAACATGTAGAGCACGAGGTTGCCGGGCAGGGTCAGCCGGCCGAAGTCGACGGCGACCGTGGTGGTGGCCTTCTCGGGCAGGCCCGCCAGGTCGTCCACCGGCCGTCCGGTCTCGGTCATCGCCTCCTCGGTGTGCAGGGTGGCGATCTCGGAGAGGGTGCGGATGAGCGTCGTCTTGCCGACCCCGAACGGGCCGGCCACCACCAGCTTCATCAGCGTCTGGTCCCGGTCGGGCAGGTAGCCCACCCGGCTCGGCCGGTCGGCCGGGCTACCGGAGCGCACGGAGTCCAACGAGGAGCCTCTCGACGATGGAGCGGTCGGTCTGCTGGGCGCGCGGGATCGGCGCGCGGGCGCGCAGGCAGCCCGCCTCGACCAGATCGGCCGCGAGGAAGACGGTGGCGCTGACCGGCAGGCGCAGGTGCGCGGCGGCCTCCACCACGGTCAGCGCGCCGGGGCGCAGCAGTTCCCAGAGCCGCTGGTGTTCGGGTTCCAGCTCGCGGGGCGGTTCGACGCGGTCCGCGAACAGCACGGTGAGCCGGTCGAAGCCGGCGGTACCGGGGCGGCTGCGGCCGCCGGTGGCCAGGTAGGCGGGCACCATCCGCCTGCGGGGTACGGCGGTCATGATCGGACGGTGGTGTCCTGCTGCCGGGTCGGACTCGCGAGGGCACGGCCCAGGGCGGCGACCTGTACCTGCATCTGGTAGGCCACGTTGCCGAGTTGGGCCTCCGGGGAGGTGAACACGGCGAGCGAGGTGTTCTCCCCGGCCGGGACGACGACGGCGTAGCCGAGGTCGGACTCGACCACGGTCTGGGCCAGCCGGGGCCGTTCGGTGTCGGTGAAGGCGCTGGTGAACGCGCGGGCGGCGGCGTGCACGGTGGCGGTCATCGCGGCGACCCGCTCGGCGGAGGCGCGGTCGAGCCCGTCCGAGGCTCCCTCGACGAGGCCGTCACCAGTGGCGATGACCGCGTGCAGCACCCCCGGCAGCTCCAGCAGCGGGGTCAGCACCCACGAGATCTCGTCGGCGGTGGTCGGGCTGGGCGTGCTGGTCACTGCTCGGCTCCTTCGGGGGTCGGGGCGGTCGGGCGGACGGTGGTGCGGGCACCGGTGTCGCGGGCGGCCGCGGTCGGGCCGGTCGCGCTGGTCCCGGC
This sequence comes from Kitasatospora sp. NPDC088264, assembly GCF_040685715.1. Taxonomy (NCBI): domain Bacteria; kingdom Bacillati; phylum Actinomycetota; class Actinomycetes; order Kitasatosporales; family Streptomycetaceae; genus Kitasatospora; species Kitasatospora sp. NPDC088264. The sequence goes on along the minus strand of NZ_JBFBIR010000004.1, from coordinate 86,721 downwards.
GGTCGCGCTGGACTCGCCGGTCGTGCTGGTCCCGCGGGCGGCCTGTGCCACGGCGGCGCGGCCGGAGTCGGTGCCCTCCTGGAGCGCCTGCCAGTGGGCGGCGGCGCGCTCGGGCGTCCGCTCGGGGGCCCGGGCGGGCGGCTCGGCCGGTGCGGCGGACGGCCCGGCGGCGGGCTCGGGGGCTCCGGGGCCGTCGGCGGTGACCGGTCGGCGGCGTCGCCGACTGGGCAGGCCGGTGCCGTCATCGACCGGGTCGGCGGGGCCGGCCGGTGCGTCGGGCACCGCGTGGATGGCGGGCGCGGGGTGCGGGCCCGGCTGGTTGTGCCGGTCGGCGAGCGGGGGCGGCCCGTCGCCCTCGTCGGCGTCGCGCATCGGCGGGACGGCCTGGACGGTGGGCGCGGGGGCCGGGCCTGCGCCGGCCCGCAGCGGCAGCGGGGTGAGCACCGACAGCGGCTGCTCGTCGTCGACGACGGTCACCAGCGCGGCCGGGATGCGCAGGATGGTGCGCATCCCGCCGTACGGCGAGGGCTCGATGTGGCAGGAGAAGCCGTACTGGCGGGCCAGTTTGCCGATCACCGCGAAGCCGGTCTTGGGCGGGTTGCCGAGTTCGGTGAGCAGGACGTCGGGCGGGCCGGCCAGCAGTCGGCGGGCCCGGCGCAGCTGGTCGTCGTCCATGCCGATGCCGCTGTCGTCGATGATCACCAGCGCGCCGCGGCCGCCCTGCTGGACGGTGACCGGGATGTCGGTCTCCGGGTGCGAGTAGGCGGAGGCGTTGGCGAGGAGTTCGGCGACGGTGATGGCCAGCGGCTCGGCGGCCCGGGCGACCACGGCGAGCCGCTGCTCGCGCAGGTGGTTGGCGACCTTGATCCGGGCGTAGCCGGGCACCCGGGAGAGCGCGCCGACCACCACTTCGGCGAGCGGCGAGTCGGTGCGGGCCAGGCCGGGCCAGGCTTCGCAGAGCACGGCGACGGTCTGGATCCGGCGCAGCGCGACCTCGTTGCGGAAGTCGACCTCCAGCAGCCGGGGGTCGTCGTTGTCGTGCTGGAGCTGCTGGACCAGGCTCTGGATCTGGTAGAGCAGGGTCTGGATCCGGGAGGTGGCGCCGCGCATGGCGGCGCGGGCGGCGGCGTCGACGCGTTCGCGCTCGTCGGTGAGGGCCGCGGAGGCGGCGTCCAGGACGGACTGCAGCGCCCGGACGGCCTCGGGGCCGACGGCCTGCCCGTCCAGCGGGCCGACCAGCGGGGCGTTGGCGTGGCTGAGCCGGACGGCGGTGGCGGCCACCCGTTCCTGGGCGAGGTGGCCGATCTCGGCGAGCACGGCGGCGGTGTGCTCCTCGGCGGCGGTGAGCCGCCGTTCCGCCTCCCCGGCCCGGGTGTTCGCGGCGGCGGCCCGCTGGTCGGTCTCCCGGGTGGCGTCCTCGGCGGTGCGGGCCCGGCTCTCGGCCTCCCGGGTGCGCTCCTCGGCGGCCCGGTAGCGGCTCTCGGCGTGGTGGGTCTCCTCGGTGGCGCGCCGGGCGGCGTCCTGCGCCTCGCGCAGTTGCTGCTCGGCGCGGGCCAGCCGGCCTTCGGCGGCGCGGGCGCGTTCCTCGCCGTGGCCGCGGGCGGTCTCGGCGGCGACCGCCCGGGTGAGGGCCCGGGCCCGGCCGCGGGCGAGCACGCCCGCCGTCGCGGCGGCGACCAGCGCCAGGGCGATCAGCGCAATCTGCGCGATCTGCGTCATCGAAGTCCTCGGAAGTCCTCTGGGGGTCCGGCTGGTCGGCTGCTGCCGGGGCCGGGGCCGGCGGTGGTCCGGCCCGGGCGCGGCGGGCGGTCGGTCCCGGGCGGTCAGTCCCGGGCGGCGGCGCGCGGGCGCGGGCTGCGGGCGGCGTCCTCGGCCAGTTCGCGGGCCACCTGGGCGACCTGGCCCATGGCCACCAGGACGTTCGGCACCTCGGTGCCGTCCAGGTGCCGGTACTCGGCGGCGACGGTGAGCACCAGCCGCTCGGGCAGGCCGAGTTCGGGGTGGCGCTGCTCGGCTATCACCCGCCGGGCGGCGTCCAGCGCGGGGATCCCGGCGGTGTGCAGGGCGTGCGCGCGCTCCCGGACGTACGTCAGGTAAGCGATGTGGTGGCGAACCCCGTCGCGGTCGAGCACAGGGCCGTGGCCGGGGACGAAGATCTCGGCGCCGGTGGCCAGGATCCGCTCACAGGCGGTGATCACGTTCTCCAGCGGGCCGGCCCAGTGCACCGGGTGGTCGCCGGGGTACTCGGGGGTCGAGCCGAAGATCACGTCGCCGGTGAAGACGGCGCGCTGGTACGGGAGGTGGACGATCAGGTCGCCGCCGGTGTGGGCGGCGGGCAGGCCGGTCACCTGCACCGGGTACTCCCCCACCCGCAGTTCCAGCTCGCCGGTGAAGACGGTGTCGGGGTGCACGGGGTCGGTGGCGGACCAGTCGAACCGTCCGAAGTGCTCCCTGAGGTAGCCGCCGAGCGGGGAGTCCGGGTCGCCGCCGACGACGAGGGCGTGCTGCTGCTGCGGGGTGGGCTCGTAGTGGATGTGCTCCAGCGCCTCACGGGTGGAGATCACCTCGGCGTCCGGGACGACTCCGGCGCCCCACAGGTGGTCGCCGTTGGCGTGGGTGACGATCACCCGGTCGACCTCGACCCCGGCCGGCAGCAGGCGGCGGCTGGCGGCGAGGAACTCCCCGGCCAGGGTGGGGTCGTAGGGGGTGTCGATCCAGAGCGCGGTCTTCGCCGAGGCCAGCAGCCCGCAGTTGGCCAGGCCCCAGCCCCGCTTCGGGGGGAGCCACACGTACAGGTCCTCGGCAATCGCGCTCACGTTCGCACGGTTGATCGTCATGTGCGCGATTATGCCCAAAGTGTGTCAGGGGCGGGGCAAAACCTGTACGGCTGCCAGGAGTTGCTGCCCCAGACTCTCCCGAGCTGTCCGGTTTCGCCCCTCGTGGTCGAGACCAATCGTCTCAACCGTCGGGACGACCCGTGGACACCTCGCCCCGGAATCCCGACGGGACGTCGGATCGGGGCGCGGGCAGGGTGCGGCAGACCTCGACCGTGACGTCGACGGTGTCCAGGCCTATGACCCGCCCCTCCACCGCGACGAATCCTTTCTCCCCCGAGCGGAAGAGCGCCGCCAGCGGGGAGTTGCGGCTCGCCGCGGTCAACGCCTCCACCGCCATCGCGGAGCCGAAGGCGAACACCCCGCAGAGCACGATGCAGGGCGCCTGCCGGGGCGTGCGGGTCACGAAGATGAAGCCGTGGTCGCGGATCAGCTCCCCGGCCGGGTTGTACAGCGCCTCGAAGGTCATTCCGCCCCACCGGGCGCGGGCCTCGTCCGGGTACTCGATGGCGAAATCCGGGAACACCGCGTCCAGCACGCCGCCGGAATAGGAGTTGACGCTCGGGCCCCCGATCGAGAACGTCGGCATCCGGGGATCCTGCGCGCCGGCCACCACCAGTTCGATCGTCGCCTTCCGGTTGACCTTCCGCAGCAGGTCGGTGAGCCCCGCTATCGCCCTGGCCTCGGCCATCGGCATGAACAGCACGTTCTTCGGCCCGCGGCTGGTCAGCTGGCAGCCGTCCGTGGTGAAGGCGAACTCCGCGACCTCGATGCTCGGCGTGATGATCTGCACCCGGCTGTACGGCGCCAGCAGCGCCCGCAGGAAGCCGTAGCGCAGGAACAGTCTGGTCCGGGCGAGGGAGCGGGCCGCGAGGAATCCGATCACGGCCGGAACCGATGCGATGAACACCTGGAGCAGGATCTCCATATCATCCCCACGGAGGAAGACTCGACCACGAACTGTGTGCCCTGGTTAAGTCCCCTCCGTGGCCGGAAATACCCCCCTCGCGGCAATTCCCACCGTCAGGATCGCCGCACCCGGCGTCACTTCAAGCGCTTGATCCCCTTGCGTTCCCCCGCGCACCGCTCGTACCCCAGCCACGCGTTGATCGCGAGCATCGGCGCATTGGTCTCGTCGTTGGAGGTGTACGCGCGCCGGTAGCCCGCCGCGGCCGCCAGGCGCAGCGACTCCAGCTTGGCCAGCTTGCTCAGCCCTCGCCCGCGGAACTCCCGGCGGCAGGCGGTGAACGCGGACCAGTAGCGGTCCACCCCGTCGGTCTGCGCCATGCTGAACGCGGCCGGTTCGCCGTCCACCACGGCGACGACGGTCAGCGCCCGGTCCAGGTCCGGCCGGGCCCAGTCGCCCCGCAGCCAGTCCTCGTAGTCCAGGGCGTCCATCGGCACCTCGCCGGGCTCGTCCTGGATGGCGTCCGCCTCGACCAGGAACAGCGGGCGCGGGTCGGCCGCCCAGTCTCCGGCCGGGCGCAGCTCGACGCCGGCCGGCCGTACGGGCGCCTGCGGCAGCGGCAGCGCCAAGTCCCGTCCGCCGAACTGCGCCGCGCGCCCGAGCTCGTAGCCACGGGCGGCGGCGAAGGCCAGCGAGGCGGGCTCGTCGTCCAGCCAGGTGTGCAGCTCGCTCACTCCGTGCCCGGCCAGGTGCCGTTCGGCCGCGGCCAGCAGCGCGGTGGCCGCGCCGCGCCGCCGGAACTGCGGCAGCACGCTGCCGTTGGCGTACCCGACGCCGGTGGTCGTCGTCCCGAGCACCACCGCGCAGCGCACCGCGCCGACCACCCGGCCGTCCAGCTCGGCGACGAAGGTGCGGAAGTGCTCGCCCGGGCTCTGCCGGCCGTTAAGCCAGAGCAGGGCCTCGGAGGTCATCACCAGGTGCTCGCGCCCGGCCCGGTGGGCGGCGGCCACGGCCTCGGCGTCGTCGGGGCGGAAGTCACGGATCGTCAAAGAAGTCATGGGTTCCCACGCTAACCCCGACGCCCGTCCGGCGCCTTCGAATTTCCCCTCGCCGGTGCGCCTCACCTGCGGCAACGGCCCCGGCTCGGGACCAAAGTCCCTCACCCCCGCAGCGGCAAGCTCAAATAATGCTCTGAGAAGACCGGGCGGGGCTTGGCAGCCGTCCCACCCGGGGACATCCTCAGCACACGGCCGCGCGGTCCTGGCGACGAAGCCCGCACCACCCGGCGGCCTCCCCACCCGGCCCTCCGAAAGGGGGCGAACCGATGACCTCCCCTGCCCTGGACCTGCCCGGCTCCGCCACCCCGGCGCGGGACGGCGCGCCCCGCCTCGGCGTCGGCCTCGGCTGGCGCAGCGAGATCGACACCGTCGTCGAACGCCAACCCGGCCTGGACTGGGTCGAGGTGGTCGCCGAGAACATCTGCGCCGACCACCTGCCCGAGTCCCTGACCGTCCTGCGCGCCCGCGGCGTCACCGTCGTCCCGCACGGCGTGGCGCTCGGCCTCGGCGGCGCCGACCTGCCCGACCCCGCCCGGCTCGCCAAGCTCGCCGAGGCGGCACTCGCCCTCGACTCCCCGCTGGTCACCGAACACCTGGCGTTCGTCCGGGCCGGCGGTCTGGAGGCCGGCCACCTGCTGCCCGTCCCCCGCACCCGGGACTCGCTGCGGGTGATCGCCGAGAACGTCCGGATCGCCCAGGACCAGCTCCCGGTGCCGCTCGCCCTGGAGAACATCGCCGCCCAGCTGGCCTGGCCCGACGACGAGCTGACCGAGGGGCAGTTCCTCGCCGAACTGGTCGAGCGGACCGGCGTCCGGCTGCTGATCGACGTCGCCAACCTGCACACCAACCGGGTCAACCTCGGCATCGACCCGGCCGCCGAACTGGACCGCCTGCCGCTGGAGGCGCTCGCCTACGTCCACGTCGCCGGCGGCACCCTGGTCGACGGCGTCTGGCACGACACCCACGCCCACCCCGTCACCGAACCGGTGCTGGAGGTCCTGGCCGAACTCTGCGCACGGGTCGCACCACCCGGCGTCCTGCTGGAACGGGACGCCGACTTCCCGCCGCCCAGCGAGCTGGCCGGCGAACTGGACGCCATCCGCCGGGTGCTGGAGGGGAGCACCCCGCGGACGGCCCCACCGGCCCCCCGCGCCGAGCCCCGGGGGACCGCGGCGGGCGCGTGCCCGAGCGGCACCCGCGCCCGGCTGGCGCGGCGCCAGGAGGACCTGCTCGCCGCCCTGGTGGCCGGCGGGCCCGTCCCGCCCGGCTTCGACCCGGACCAGGTCCGCGCCCAGTCCACCGGCCTGGCCACCAAACGGCGGGACACCGTCGCCAAGGTGGCCCCCGAACTGCCCCGCCTGCTCGGCCGGCCGTACGGGCCGATGTTCCTCGACTACGCCCGCCGGCACCCGCAGACCGGCGGCTACCGCGCCGACGCCCGGGCCTTCGCCGCCTGGGCGCTCGCCGACGGCGGCCCGCTCGCCGCCGACCACCGCCGGTCCCTGGAGCAGTGGCTCCACCCGGCCGCCGAGCGGCCGCCCGGCGCGTTCGCCCGTCTGCGCCGAGCCCTGCGGCGCTGAGCACCCGCCTTCACCGCACACCTTCGGGGGGAACCCGCCCATGTGGCACAACACCTACTTCGTCATCCCCGCCGTCCTGCTGGTGGCGGCCTCGCTGTACGCGTCCCGGACCAAGCAGCGGGTCGGCCACGTCCCGCACGTCCAGGGCCTGCCGGGCCGCGGCCTGCCGCTGATGGACGCCGCCTTCCTGTCCGGCGGCCCCGGCCGGGTCTTCGACACCGCCCTGATCCGGATGCACCTCTCCGAGCGGGCCGTGATCAGCCGCGCCGGCCTGGTCACCCTCACCGGGCACAAGCCGTACGACGCCGTCGACCAGGCCGTCCTGGACGCCGTCGGCCCGGGAGGCAGCCGTGAACTCGCCCCGCTGCGCCGCGCCGTGATGCGCTCCGCCGCCGTGCAGGAGATCGGCGACCGGCTCGCCGACCGCGGCCTGATGCGCCACCCCGAGCGGCTGCGGCGGGCCCGCACCGCCCGGCGGCTGCTCTGGCTCGCGCTGCTCGGCGTCGCCGTCTCGACCGTCCTCTCCCACGTGCTGGACGAGGGCGGCGCCGGCTCCGACCGCCCCGCGCTGTGGATCCCGGTGGTGCTCCTGGTCTTCGGCGGGATCAGCCTGCTCGTCACCTGGCCGGCCAAGGGCCGGATCACCCCGGCCGGGCGGCGCCAGCTCTCCCTGATGAAGGTCGGCACGCCGTGGACGCCGAGCGCCGGCCTGTCGCCGAAGGCGACCGGCGGCGTGCTGCTGGGCGCCCTCGCGCTCGGCGGGCTGGCCGCCGCCGGGCTGGAGGACGACGAGCTGCGGTCCGCGATGCTGGCCGCGTCCGCCCAGGACGAGGTGATGAAGTCGGCCGCCGCGAGCTCCTACGCCGCCTCCTCCTCGACGGGCTCCTCCACCAGCTCTCCCCCCAGCTCGTGCAGCTCGTCCGGGTCCTCCTGCGGGGGCTCCACGGCCTGGTGCGGCTCCTCCCACTCCGGCTCCTCCGGCTGCGGGGGAAGCGGCAGCAGCTGCGGATCCTCGTCCTCCAGCTGCGGCTCCGGCTCCAGCAGTTGCGGCTCCTCCTCGTCGAGCTGCGGGTCGTCCTCCTCCAGTTGCGGGTCGTCCTCGTCGAGCTGCGGTGGTGGCGGCGGCTGCGGCTCCTGACGTCACAGTTCGGTATCGCGGTCCGGGAAGCCGTTCCCCGCGCCATCGGCCCAGGCATACAACAAGCCCATGTGGTTGCTGTTCCTGATACCGGCGTGCGTCGCGGCGGTCCTCTCGTGTCTCCGGCTCGTCCGGACGACCGCCACCGCCGACGCCCTGGCCGAGGCGGACGGCCTGCGCCCGCCCGAGGCCGTCGGGATCGGGCTGTACGAGACGGCCTACCTGGCCGGCGGCCCGGACCGGGTGGTCGAACTCGCCCTCGTCCTGATGGCCGGCCGGGGCCGGCTGCACCTGGCGCACACCGGCTGGACCACGGTGGTCGACCCCCGGGGCCGCAGCCGCCTGGAGCGCGCGGTCATCGTCACCGTCGGCCCCGACGGCCAGTGCCGCACCGACGGGCTACGCCGGGCGATGGCCGAGCACCCGACCGTCCTGGAGATCGGCGCCCGGCTCTCGCTGGCCGGCCTGGCCACCCCGGCCCTGGTCCAGCGCAGCACCGTCCTGGTGGTCCGGCAGGTGCGGCACGCACTGCTGCTGACGCTCCTCCTGCTGGCCGCCGCGCTGACCCTCACCGGCTTCACCGGCGGTGACACCGTCGCCCCGCTCGCCTGGTTCTCGCTGCCGCTGGTGCTCACCTCGGGCACCCTGCTGATGGCCCGGGTCGACGTCTACCCCTACACCCGCTGGGCGTCCCCGGTCGGCCAGGAGGTGCTGCGCGAGGTCCGCCCGGCCCGCCAGCACGGCCTCGCGGACGACGAGGAGCGCGAACTGCTCACCGCCGTCGCCATGAACGGCCCCGCCGTCCTCCCCGACCCCCGCCTGCGCGCCGCCCTCCGCCCCCACCGGACGTGACACGCAAACGGGGCCCGCCGAAGCGGACCCCGTTCACCGATCCCGCGGAACTCAGGCCAGGCCGTTGAGCAGCTCGCTGACCGGCTTGCGGCGGCCGGTGAAGAACGGCACCTCCTCGCGGACGTGCAGCCGGGCCCGGGAGGGGCGCAGGTCGCGCATCAGGTCGACGATGCGGTGCAGCTCGTCCGCCTCGAAGGCGAGCAGCCACTCGTAGTCGCCGAGCGCGAACGAGGCCACCGTGTTGGCCCGCACGTCCGGGTAGCCGCGGGCCATCTGGCCGTGCTCGGCGAGCATCGCGCGCCGCTCGGCGTCCGGCAGCAGGTACCACTCGTAGGAGCGGACGAACGGGTACACGCAGACGTAGTCGCGCGCGCGCTCGTCGGCGAGGAACGCCGGGATGTGCGACTTGTTGAACTCGGCGGGGCGGTGCAGCGCCATGTTGGACCAGACCGGCTCCAGCTGACGGCCCAGACCGGTGCGGCGGAAGCGGTTGTACGCCTCCTGCAGGTCGTCCGAGTCCTCGGCGTGCCACCAGACCATGAGGTCGGCGTCCGCGCGCAGACCGGACACGTCGTACGTGCCGCGCACCGTCACGTCCTTCGCGGCCAGCTGGGCGAACAGCTCGTCCACCTCGGCGGCCAGCGCCGTCCGGTCCTCGGGCAGCGTGCCCTTGAGCTTGAACACCGACCACATGGTGTAGCGGATGACCTGGTTCAGGTCGCGCGCCTTCTTCTTCTCGGGCTGCTGCTCCGGCTGCCGCTCAACGGTCTCAGTCATGCGCCCATTGTCCTCTCCGTGGAACCTTCCCCGGTTGCCGGGGTCAACAGTTTGTCGAGGGCGGCCACCGCGGCGGCCGCCGAGCCGATGCAGGCCGGAATGCCGACCCCGTCGTACGCGGCGCCGCACAGCGCCAGTCCCCCCACCCCGGCCGCCGCCGCCCGGACCCGGGCCACCCGGTCCAGGTGGCCCACCGGGTACTGCGGCAGGCCCGCCCGGAAGCGCGAGACGGCGGTGTCGTACGGCCGGGCGGTCAGGCCGATCGCCTCCCGGAGGTCCGCCAGCGACCGGGCCACCAGCTCCTCGTCCGGCAGCTCCAGTGCCTCCTCCTCGCGGTAGCGGCCCAGCGAGGTGCGCAGCAGGAACGCGTCCGGGGCGGAACGTTCCAGCCAGCCCCACTTGTTGGAGGAGAAGGTCGACGCCTTGATCCGCCGCCCGTCCACCGGCGGCACCAGGAACCCGCTGTCGGCCGGCAGCTCCGCCAGGTCGGCCCGGCGGAACGCCAGGGTCACCAGCGCCATGCCCGCGTACTCGACGGCGTCCAGCTCGGCGGCCGCCGCCGGCGCGTCCGCGCGCAGCAGCCGGGCCGCGGCCGGCGCCGGGACGGCCAGCACCACGGCGTCCGCGTGCAGCACCTCGCCGTCGCCGGTCACCACCCGCCAGCCCCCGGGGGTGCGGTGCAGCCCGTCCACCGGCGTACCGGTGCGCAGGTCCACGCCCGCCTTCCGGCAGGCGGCAGCGACGGCCTCCGGCAGGGTGCCGAGCCCGCCGCGCAGGCCCTGGAACACCGGTGTGCCGACCACCTTCGGCCGCGAGGCCAGCTCGTGCACCCCGTCGACCAGCGAGCCGCCGCCCCGCGCGATCGCCAGCAGCTGCGGCACGGCGGCGCGCAGCGAGATCTCCTCGGCCCGCCCGGCGTAGACGCCGCCCAGCAGCGGCTCGACCAGCCGGTCCACCACCTCCTGGCCCAGCCGGTCGGCGACGTAGCGGCCGATCGCCACGTCGTCCCCGACCTCGGTGGCGCCCTCGTGCCTGGCCCGCTCCAGCCCCGCGGCGGTGAGCACTCCGGAGGCCGCCAGCGCGTCCAGGTCGCCCGGGACGCCCATCACCTGCCCGCCCGGCAGCGGGCGCAGTGCGCCCCGCGTCCAGATCGAGGCCTTCGCGGTGGTCGGCGGCTCCAACTCCTCGCCCAGCCCGACCGCCCGTGCCAGCTCCACCGCCTCCGGCCGCCGCGCGAGCATCGACTCGGCCCCCAGGTCCACCCGGACCCCGCCGACCTCGCCGCCCCGCAGCTTCCCGCCGACCCGCTCAGACGCCTCCAGCAACGTCACCCGCGCCCGCACCGGCCCCCCGGCGGCCCCGCTCAGAAAGGCGGCCGCAGCCAGCCCCGCGATCCCACCACCGACGACGACGACCTGTGCATCCGACATGCCTCGCAGTCTCGCAGGTCTTTACACCGGGCCCTCAATCCGCCAGCGCGTTCAGGTCGATCATGATCGGGAACGGCACCGGGCGCTCCAACGACTCCCGGAAGATCCCGGCGGGCACGTACGCCGAGGTCGCCTGGTCCAGCTCGTAGACGTGTACGGCTGGCCGACCGCCCTCTTCCTCCTCGACGATCCAGTAGTGCGGGATCCCTGCCTCGGCATACTTGCGGACCTTGACGAAACGGTCACGGTCTACGGACTCAGGCGAGACGACCTCGATGACGAGCAGGACTTCATCAGGAGTGAACTGCGTGCGCTTTCTCTCGAAATTGGCCTTGACGACGAGAACGTCCGGCTCGGGACGGTTCCGCCTGTCGAGCTTGATCGACATCTCCCGCCCGACCCTGACCCCTTCCGGGACCTGGGGAATCAGCGCCATCTTCAGGTTGTCGACAACTTCACCGTGCCACCAGCGCTGCGGAGACATCACGAAGACCAGTGCCCCATCGATCAGTTCGGTGTGGCGCGGCGCCTGCGGCAGGTGGTCGAGGTCATCGGCAAACCAGCCCTCGTCTCTGGGCGCGTACATCCAGTCCGGCAGCTCGCTCATGCTCCCAAGATAGCGAGTTCCGAGGCCCTGCGAGCCGCTGCCTAGGCTGTGTGCTATGGAACCGATCGTGGTGAGTGCGTGTCTGGCCGGGGTGCCGTGCCGGTACGACGGGCGGGCGAAGGCCTCGCCGGACGTGGTGGGGCTGGTCGAGGCGGGGCGGGCGGTGGTGGTGTGCCCGGAGGGGGCCGGCGGGCTGCCGACCCCGCGCCCTGCGGCGGAGATCGTCGGCGGGGACGGGGCGGACGTGCTGGACGGGCGGGCCCGGGTGGTGGACGCGACGGGCGCGGACTGTACGGCGGAGTTCGTGGCCGGGGCCCGGGCGGCGCTGGCGGCGGCCGACGCCGCGGGGGCGCGGCGGGCGGTGCTGATGGCGCGCAGCCCGTCCTGCGGCTGCGGGCGGGTGTACGACGGGACGTTCACCGGGGAGCTGCGCCCCGGGGACGGGGTGACGGCGGCGCTGCTGCGGCGGGCGGGCGTCGAGGTTGTCCGGTCCGCTGCCGAGCTGTGATCGAGTCGCGACCTCCCGGCGGGGTCCGCTCGGGGCGTTCCTTCGTCCAATGGGCAGATCTCACAGCGGACTTGGGGAGGGCTTCGGAATGGGGAGACGGGCAGGAGCGGGGGCGCTGGCGGTAGCGACCGCGGGCGTGCTGCTGGTCGGGGCGTGCAGCGCCGGCGGTGCGGGCCGGGCGGGGGAGGCGGCGAAGGCGGACGCCGTCGCCCCGGCGGCACCGGCGGCACCGGCGGCCGCGCCGAGCGTCGCCGGGACGGCTCCGGCGGCGGGGGCGAGTGCCCAGCCGGTCGCGGACAACCGGCTGATCGCGTACACCGCGCAGTTGACGCTGCGGACCGGGGACGTCGCCCAGGTGCTGGCGAAGGCCCGGGAGTTGACGGCGGCCGCGGGTGGCTACGTCGGCGCCGAGTCGGTCTCCGGCGCGGTGGAGGGCGGGCCGGGGAGCACGGCGGGGGGCGAGGCGGGCGGCCAGCTGACGCTGAGGATCCCCTCCGCCGCCTACCAGCAGACGCTGGACCAGCTGGCCGCGCTGGGCCAGGTGGTGTCCCGCAGGAGCCAGGCGGACGATCTGACCCAGCAGGTCGCGGACGTGGCGAGCCGGGTGCAGACCCAGCAGGCGAGCGTGGAGCGGGTGCGGGCGCTGATGGGGCAGGCGAAGTCGCTGAGCGAGGTGACCACGCTGGAGGCCGAGTTGAGCCGCCGGGAGGCCGACCTGGAGTCGCTCCAGAAGCAGCAGAAGGAGCTGGCCGGCAAGACCTCGCTCTCGACCGTCACGCTGGACGTGCGCCGTGCGGCCGCCTCGCCGACGCCCACCCCGGCACCGCCGAAGGGCGGCGGCGAGGGCTTCGGGGCGTCGGTCGGCTCCGCGCTGGGCGGCGGCTGGCACGTGCTGGTGGCGATCGTGCGCGCCCTGGCGGTGGGGCTCGCGGCGGTGGCGCCGTTCCTGCTGGTGCTGGGCGTCCCGGCGGCGCTGGTGTACCGGCTGCGGCGCCGGCGCCGCCCGGCGACCGCGCTGCCCCCGGAGTCCGGCCCGCGGGAAGGGCCCGCGGAGGACTGAGCGAGGACTGAGCACGGCGTGCCCCCGCCCGGTCGGGAGGGGGCACGCCGCCGGGGTCAGCGGGCGCTGGCCTCGTGGACGAAGGCGACGAGGCGGGAGAGGGCGTCCGGGTCCATGGACGGCAGGACGCCGTGGCCGAGGTTGAAGATGTGGCCGCTGGTGCCGAGGGCCTGGGCGGCGTGCAGCACCTCGCGGGCCTTGGTCTCGACGACCTTGGTGGGGGCGAACAGCACGGCCGGGTCGAGGTTGCCCTGGAGGCCCTTGCCGGGGCCGACGCGCTCGGCCGCGACGTTCAGCGGCACCCGCCAGTCGACGCCGACGATGTCCGCGCCGGCCTGGCCCATCAGGCCGAGGAGTTCGCCGGTGCCGACGCCGAAGTGGATCCGCGGCACGCCGTAGGAGGCGACGGCGTCGAAGACCTTGGTGCTGGACGGCATGACCGAGCGGCGGTAGTCGTCGGGGGCCAGCGAGCCGACCCAGGAGTCGAAGAGCTGGACGGCCGAGGCGCCGGCCTCGATCTGCACCTTCAGGAAGGTGGAGGTGATGTCGGCGAGCCGGTCGACCAGGGCGGCCCACAGCTCGGGCTGGCCGTACATCATGGCCTTGGTGTGCTCGTGGTTCTTGGACGGGCCGCCCTCGACCAGGTAGCTGGCCAGCGTGTAGGGGGCGCCGGCGAAGCCGATCAGCGGGGTCTCGCCGAGTTCGTCCACCAGCAGGCCGACGGCCTCGGTGATGTAGGGGACGTCGTCGGGCTCCAGCGGGCGCAGCCGCTTGAGGTCCTCGGCGGTGCGGATCGGGTCGGCGATGACCGGGCCGACGTTGGGCTTGATCTCGACGTCGATGCCGACGGCCTTGAGCGGCACCACGATGTCGCTGAAGAAGATCGCCGCGTCCACCTTGTGCCGGCGGACCGGCTGGAGGGTGATCTCCTTGACCAGCTCGGGCCGCATGCAGGACTCCAGCATGGGGATGCCCTCGCGGACCTTCAGGTACTCGGGCAGCGAGCGGCCGGCCTGGCGCATGAACCACACCGGGGTGTGCGGCACGGGCTCGTGCCGGCAGGCGCGCAGGAACGCGGAGTCGTGCGCGGCGCCGCGGCGCGCGGGGGTGGGCCTGCCGTCGGGGGTGGCCGCCGTGGTGTCTGCCGTAGTCTCGCTCACGGTCCAAATCTTCGCATGCGCCTCGGGGCGCTCCTCCCGGCCGGTCTCGTCGGTTCCTCCAAGATCTGGCCGGGTTTGCCGTTCCGGCACGCCGCTCGGACGGAAGTTGCGGCCTTAACCGCGGTTTTCGACCTAGTCTTCGGGTCATGGCAGCGGTCGGCGGGCACCCCGCGCAGGGTGGCGGAGCAGGTGGCGGAACAGGTCGGGAGGGGGCTCCGAGCGAGTTCCGGGCCGCCGTGGAGGCCCTCGACGGAGCACGTCTGCGGCCCGAGATCCAGCTCTCCCCCGCGCCGGCCCCGCGCCGGCTGGCCCCGTACGCGTTCGCGGTGACCGCCTCGGTGGAGGTGGACGGCGAGGAACTGGCGGACGGCCGGCTGGTGCTGCTGTACGACCCGGCCGGGCAGGAGGCCTGGAACGGGGAGTTCCGGGTGGTGACGATGACCCGGGCGGAGCTGGAGCCGGAGATGGCCGGCGACCCGATGCTCTCGGAGGTCGGCTGGGCCTGGCTGCTGGACTCGCTGCAGGCGCACGGGGCCGGGTACGCGGAGCCGTCCGGCACGGTGAGCCACTGCGCCTCGCAGTACTTCGGCGGGCTGGCGGACCGCCCGTCCTCGACCGAGATCGAGATCCGGGCCTCCTGGACGCCGGCCGACGGCCGGTTCGAGCGGCACCTGGCGGCCTGGGGGGACCTGCTGTGCATCAGCGCCGGCCTGCCGCCGGCCGCGCCGGCCCCGCAGGCGCCGGCCGATGTGCCGTCACTCGGTGGGGTGGTCCCGATGCCCGCGCGGCGGCGTCCTCGTTCGCACTGAGGAGTGGCGCACCGGGCCGGGCGGCCCCGACCGCCCCGATGCCACCCCCAGGGCTGACGGAGTGTGACTTCGAACCCGCTCTGGGTCAATTAACCGGTTGAAACCGACCGATCAGCACCAGATCTGATCGATTTTGTGCGAATTCAGGACGGGTCGTATCACTCATATGCGCGATTTGTCCGTATTGTTACTCACTAGATCGTGATCTTTCGCTAAAGCCGGGCACGGTAGCTGCCGAAGCAGACTGTGACCCTTTCCGAACGCGGAACACTCCGACCGCCCCCTCGGGGTTCCGTCCGCCACTCCCCGCAGGAGGCCTGGTGTCGGTCCTTCTTGAGCACCCCGCAAACGTGGTCGCCTACCGGCCGACCAAGCCCACCGCCATGGTGGTCATCGCCGATCCCCGTGTCCGAAACACCGTCACCCGCCACCTGTGGGCGCTCGGCGTCCGGGACGTGATCGAGGTGTCCTCGATCGCCGAGGCCCGCCCCCGGGTCTCCACTCCGCGCGACATCTGCGTCGCCGACGTACACCTGCCGGACGGCTCCGGCCTGACCATCCTGGCCGAGACCCGCGCCGCGGGCTGGCCCAACGGCCTGGCCCTGTCCGCCGCCGACGACATCGGCGCCGTCCGCAGCGCGCTGGCCGGCGGCGTCAAGGGATACGTCGTCACGGGCACCCGCACCAACGTGGCGATGCCCGGCCGCCCGGGTCTGCCGCTCGGCGCCGCCGGGCTGGCCGGGCGGATGCGCCGCCCCGGCATGCCGGGCATGCCGGGCGCCGTGGGTGCGCCGGGCGCCCACGGAACCCACGGAGCCCCCGGTGCGCCCGGTGCGCCGGGCACACAGCAGTCCGCCTACCGCGAGCTGTCGGGCCGTGAGGTCGAGGTGCTGCGGCTGGTCGCCGAAGGACAGTCGAACAAGGCGATCGGGGTGGCGATGGGCCTGTCCGCGCTCACCGTCAAGAGCCACCTCGCCCGGATCGCCCGCAAGCTGGGCACCGGCGACCGCGCCGGGATGGTCGCGGTCGCGCTGCGCACCGGCATCATCCACTGAGTCCTCGGACGGACCCGCCACGGCGGTCGAGGAGGAACGTTTCCTCCTCGGCCGCCGTAGCCGTGCCCCTCGGCCACCGCCCGGGCCCCGTGGCATAGTCACGGACCCGGTCTGACCAGTCCGACAACACTCCCGGCCGCGAGGACCGTCGTACCCTTGGTGGGTGACCGACGCCGTAGCAGCCATCCCAGAAGAAGCAGCCCCGGTCCCGCTCCTCGAACCGAAGGAGGGGATCCCGCCCGTCGTGGCGGACGAGCAGGCGCTGGCCGCCACCGTCGCCGCCTTCGCCGGGGGCACCGGACCGGTCGCCGTCGACGCCGAGCGGGCCTCCGGCTACCGCTACGGGCAGCGCGCGTACCTCATTCAGCTGCGCCGTGCGGGCGCCGGCAGTGCGCTGATCGACCCGATCGCCTGCCCCGACCTCAGCGGCCTGGGCGACGCCCTCGCCGACACCGAATGGGTGGTGCACGCGGCCACCCAGGACCTGCCCTGCCTGGCCGAGGTCGGCATGAGACCCCGGCAGCTGTTCGACACCGAGCTGGCCGGGCGGATCGCCGGCTTCGCCCGGGTCGGCCTCGGGCCGATGACCGAGAGCGTGCTCGGGCTGAGCCTGGCCAAGGAGCACTCCGCGGTCGACTGGTCCACCCGCCCGCTGCCCGAGCCGTGGCTGCGCTACGCCGCTCTGGACGTCGAGGTGCTGGTCGAGCTGCGCGACGCACTCGAACAGGAGCTGGACGCCCAGGGCAAGCTCGGCTGGGCCCTGGAGGAGTTCGCGGCGATCGCCGCCGCACCGCGCCCGGCTCCGCGCACCGACCCGTGGCGCCGCACCTCGCAGCTGCACAAGGTCCGCCGGCGCCGCCAGCTGGCCGTGGTGCGCGAGCTGTGGCTGGCCCGGGACCGGCTGGCGCAGGAGCGCGACGTCTCGCCGGGCCGGGTGCTCTCGGACGCCGCGATCGTCAACGCCGCACTGGCCATGCCGCTGAACATCGCCGCGCTGCAGGGCGTCCAGGGCTTCGGGCCGCGGGTGCACCGGCGCCAGCTGGAGCAGTGGCTGGCGGCCGTCCAGCGGGGCCGGGAGGTCCCGGAGAACCAGCTGCCGCCGGCCTCCGCGCCGCACGACGGGCCGCCGCCGCCGCGGGCCTGGGCCGAGAAGGACCCGGTGGCCGCCGCCCGGCTGTCCGGGGCGCGCGCCGCGGTCGCGGACCTCGCCGAGCGGCACAACCTGCCGGCCGAGAACCTGATCACCCCGGACCTGGTGCGCCGGGTCTCCTGGGAGCCGCCGGCCGATCCGGCCGCCGCGGGCGTGGCCGCCGCGCTGCGCCGGCTCGGCGCCCGGCAGTGGCAGGTCGACCTGGTGGCGCCGGTGGTGGCCGCCGCGTTCGCCGAGGCCGCGGCCGCCCAGGACTGACCTGGAGCGCGTCCGGAGGGGGTGCCGTCCTCGTGACGACACCCCCTTCGGCGTATTCGGGGTCCGTCTTTCGAACTCCGCCGGTCGGACGTGTCGCGGGACACACGGGGTGAACCCTCCGTGAGGCCTGGGCAGGTTGGTTACCGACCGGTAGCATGACGGTGAAGCGGCGCCGCTCGGGTCTTCACCGGCGGCAGCCTGCCCACCTCAAATGTTGGTCCCTGGGAGGAGAGCCCCCGTGCCTCGTACCGTGAGGGACGTCGTCTTCGTCGATGGCGTCCGCACCCCGTTCGGCAAGGCCGGCCCGAAGGGCATCTACCACGAGACGCGCGCCGACGACCTGGTCGTCAAGTGCATCCGGGAGCTCGTGCGCCGTAACCCGAACCTGCCCGTCGAGCGCATCGACGAGGTCGCCATCGCGGCCACCACGCAGATCGGCGACCAGGGTCTGACCATCGGGCGCACCGCCGCCCTGCTGTCCGGCCTGCCCAAGTCCGTCCCCGGCTACTCGATCGACCGCATGTGCGCCGGTGCGCTCACGGCCGTGACCGCCACCGCCGGCGGCATCGCCTTCGGCGCGTACGACGTGGTCGTGGCCGGCGGCGTCGAGCACATGGGCCGCCACCCGATGGGCGAGGGCGTCGACCCGAACCCGCGCTTCGTCTCCGAGAAGCTGGTCGACGAGTCCGCCCTGTTCATGGGCATGACGGCGGAGAACCTGCACGACCGGTTCCCGCACCTGACCAAGGAGCGCTGCGACGCCTACGCCGTGCGCTCGCAGGAGAAGGCCGCCAAGGCGTACGCCAACGGCGACATCCAGCCCGACCTGGTACCGATCTCGATCCGCAACACCAACCCCGAGGTCGGCGAGACCGGCTGGGGCCTGGCCACCGTGGACGAGCCGATGCGCCCGGGCACCACGATGGAGAGCCTGGCCGGTCTGAAGACCCCCTTCCGCCCGCACGGCAACATCACCGCGGGCAACTCGGCCGGCCTCAACGACGGCGCCACCGCCTCGCTGCTGGCCGCCGAGGACGTCGCCGAGGAGCTCGGCCTCCCGGTCAAGATGCGCCTGGTCTCCTACGCCTTCGCGGGCGTGGAGCCCGAGGTCATGGGCATCGGCCCGGTGCCGGCCACCGAGAAGGCGCTGGCCAAGGCCGGTCTGACCATCGACGACATCCAGGCCTTCGAGGTCAACGAGGCCTTCGCCGTCCAGGTGCTGTCCTTCCTCGACCACTACGGCATCGCGGACGACGACGAGCGGGTCAACCCGTACGGCGGCGCGATCGCCTTCGGCCACCCGCTGGCCTCCTCCGGCGTGCGCCTGATGAACCAGCTGGCCCGCCGCTTCGAGCAGCGCCCGGACGTCCGCTACGGCCTCACCACGATGTGCATCGGCTTCGGCATGGGCGGGACCGTCATCTGGGAGAACCCGCACTGGAGCGGAGCGGAAAAGTCGTCCGAGCTCGAGGGTGGTAAGTGAACATGACGAGCACCACTGAGCTGCTGCAGCACGGCGCCGAGCTGTTCCCCGGCGAGGTCGTCACGACCGCGCACGTGCGCCACCTGGACCTGCCGCTGCAGGCCGGCAAGCTGGCCCTGATCACCCTGGACAACGGCTTCGACCACACCAAGCCGACCACCTTCGGCCCGGGCTCGCTGCTGAAGCTGTCCACCGCGCTGGACCAGGTCGAGGCCGAGGCCGCCGAGGGCAAGGTCGTCGCCGTCGCCGTCACCGGCAAGCCGTTCATCTTCGCGGTCGGCGCCGACCTCAAGGGCGTCGAGCTGCTCAAGGAGCACGCGGACGCGCTGGCCATCGGCAAGGGCGGCCACGAGGTCTTCAAGCGGATCGCCGCGCTGCCCGTCCCCTCCTTCGCCTTCTACAACGGCGCGGCGATGGGCGGCGGCGTCGAGGTCGGCCTGCACGCCACCTACCGCACGGTCAGCGCGGGCGTCCCGGCGTTCTCGCTGCCGGAGGTCTTCCTGGGCCTCGTCCCCGGCTGGGGCGGCTGCACCCTGCTGCCGAACCTGATCGGCCCCTCGAAGGCGATCAAGGTCATCATCGAGAACTCGATGAACCAGAACAAGCAGCTCAAGGGCAAGGACGTGTTCGAGCTGGGGATCGCCGACGCGATCTTCGAGCCGGCCGACTTCCTGGAGCAGTCGCTGCTGTGGGCCGCCAAGGTCCTCAAGGGCGACGTCGTCGTCGAGCGCGAGGAGATCGACCGCGGCAAGGCCTGGGACGACGCCGTCGCCTGGGGCCGCCTGGTCGCCGACGCCAAGGTGCACGGCGCCGCGCCGGCCGCCTACAAGGCGCTGGACATCATCCAGCAGGTCAAGGACTCCGACCTCCAGGCCGGCTTCGACGCCGAGGACGCGGCCCTGGCCGACCTCATCATGAGCGGCGAGCTGCGCAGCGGCATCTACGCCTTCAACCTGGTGCAGCGCCGGGCGAAGCGCCCGGTCGGCGCGCCGGACAAGTCGCTGGCCCGCCCGGTCAGCAAGGTCGGCGTCGTCGGCGCCGGTCTGATGGCCTCGCAGCTGGCGCTGCTGTTCGCCCGCCGTCTGGAGGTGCCGGTGGTCCTCACCGACATCGACCAGGAGCGCGTCGACAAGGGCGTCGGCTACGTCCACGCCGAGATCGACAAGCTGCTCGGCAAGGGCCGGATCGGCCAGGACAAGGCCAACCGTCTCAAGGGCCTGGTCAGCGGCTCGCTCGACAAGGCCGCCGCCTTCGGCGACGCGGACTTCGTGATCGAGGCCGTGTTCGAGGAGATGGGCGTCAAGCAGACCGTCTTCGCGGACCTGGAGAACGTGGTCTCGCCGACCTGCGTGCTGGCGACCAACACCTCCTCGCTGTCGGTCACCGAGATGGCCTCGAAGCTGAAGCACCCCGAGCGGGTCGTCGGCTTCCACTTCTTCAACCCGGTCGCGATCCTGCCGCTGCTGGAGATCGTCCGCGGCGAGCAGACCGACGACGCCTCGCTGGCCACCGCCTTCGGCGTCTCGAAGAAGCTGAAGAAGACCTCGGTGCTGGTCAAGGACGCCCCGGCGTTCGTGGTGAACCGGATCCTGACCCGCTTCATGGGCGAGATCCAGACCATCATCGACGAGGGCACCCCGATCGCCACCGTCGAGAAGGGCGTCGAGCCGCTCGGCCTGCCGATGTCCCCGATCGTGCTGCTGGAGCTGGTCGGCCCGGCCATCGCGCTGCACGTCTCGGAGACCCTGCACGGCGCGTTCCCGGAGCGGTTCGCCGTCTCCGAGAACCTCGGCAAGGTGGTCAAGGCCGGCAAGCGCGGCTTCTACACCTGGGTGGACGGCAAGCAGGTCCTCGACCCCGAGGTGCTGGAGCTGCTGACCTTCGGCGACACCGTGCTGACCGAGGAGCAGGTCCTGGACCGCGCCCTGGAGGCCGTGGCCCAGGAGATCGGCCTGATGCTGGAGGAGGGTGTCGTCGCCGAGGCGCAGGACATCGACCTCTGCATGATCACCGGCGCCGGCTGGCCCTTCCACCTGGGCGGGATCACTCCGTACCTGGACCGTGAGGGCGTCTCGGAGCGGGTGAACGGCAAGCACTTCCTCGCCCCCGGCGTGGCCTCGGTGCCCGCGTAACGCGTAGCGCCCCCTCACCCGCACACGCCGGAGCCCCGGTGACCTGGACGGTCACCGGGGCTCCGGCGTGTGCGGGGGTGGTCAGCTCTTCTTGAGGCGGTAGACCACGGTGTCGGCGAAGACGCCGACCATCTCGTAGTGGGTGTCCAGCAGGTTCTCGATCCGCGGGACCAGCACCGGCTGGTACGGGGCGATGCCGGAGTCGTCCACCACGACCTCGGGCAGGTTGTCGGCGAGCTCCTTGTCGAAGGTCTGCCAGGCGTTGCTGACGCTGAACTGCTCGCCCACGTTGGCGTTGCCGTCCTTGCCGCCGCTGTAGTTGGTCAGGAAGCCGGCGGTCAGGTAGCGGGTGGCGGGCTTGCGGTCGGCCAGCCAGTACAGCTCGGGGTGCATGCCCCAGACCAGGACGGTGTCCTTGGGGGTGGTCTGGGCGGCGACCGCGGTGGCGACCTCGGTGGTGCGGTCGAGCCGCTCCCCCGGCCAGGCCAGGGCCAGCGCCCAGAAGACCGTCGAGGCGACCGTGGTGTACACCAGGACGGGCTTCCAGCGGACCGCCGAGGTGGCCACCGCCCCGGTGCCCAGCAGCACCAGCGGGGGGATCAGCTGTAGGTAGTAGTGGCCGAAGAAGTGGAAGCCCACGCTGACCGCGACGACCGAGGAGGCCAGCCAGACCCACAGGTCGCCGGTGGAGCCGTGCTCCTCCCCGGCGACGGGCAGCGGCCGGTGGCGGTGCTTGAGCCAGAGCCGGCGCCCGACCGGGAGCAGGAAGCCCAGCCCGGCCGCGACCAGGATGGCCGAGTTGCCGAGCGCGCGGCCGATCATCTGGAGCCAGGCGCCGCCGAAGGAGGCGTAGTCCCCGCTGCCGGTGACCACCCAGAACAGGAAGCCCTTGGGCTTGGTCAGGATGACCGCGACCAGCGCTATCGGCAGGATGAAGCCGAAGCCGATCTTGAACAGGGCGGGCGGCCAGCGCACCCCGCGCCGGCGGGCGTCCTGGAACAGCATCCAGAGCACGGGCAGCAGCACCGCGCCGCCGGTCTGCTTGGTCAGCGAGCAGAGCGCCACCGCGATGCCCGCGGCCAGCCAGCGGCGGCGCTCGGCGTACCGGAACGCGGCCACCATGGCGGGCAGCATGAAGACCTCGAAGGTCGCCGCCTGGGTGTCCTCCGGGGAGAGCCCGATGGAGACCAGCAGGTAGAGCAGCCCCGCACCGGCCCCGGCCCGGTTGCCCCAGCGGCCGCGGGCGATGGACGCCAGCAGGATCGCGGTGACCAGGTGGGCGCCCACCGCCAGGGTGCGCAGCGGCCACAGCGAGGCGGAGCCGAAGATCGTGAAGCAGGCCTGGTAGAGCCAGGGGAGCAACGGCGGCTTGCGGTCCACCACGGTGTCGTACAGCACTCCGCCGTCGGCCAGCATCCGGGCCTGGGTGGCCAGGAACCCCTCGTCGGGGCTCCAGACGGGCCGGGCGAAGGACGGGATGTGGGTGAGCAGTGCGACCAGCGCGAGCACCGGCACCAGCCTCGTCCAGTACCCGGTCTGCACATGGGTACGGACGCGCTCGGGCAGGCGCTCGGCCATTCCGGCGAAGCGGAAGCGGGTGGGGGTGGGCACGGATGACAACCTACCGGGCGGGATCGGCGCGGGCGGCGCCGGTCCCGCCTTTCGGTGCGATTGTCAGCTTGTTTCGTGACGAACTGTTACGGAGTTACGACGAACGGTCGTCGGTGGAACGCGTTCCGGGCCCGTTCTCAGGCCTCGACCCGAGCCGCGTCCAGGCCGGCGACCAGGGCCGTCACCTTTCGGGCGATGTCCGGGGCGTTCAGGCCGATCTCGGCCAGGATCTCGTTCCGGCTCGCGTGGTCCAGGAACTCCTGCGGAATCCCGAAGTCGCGCACCGGCAGATCCACGTCCGCGTCGCGCAGCGCCTGCGCCACGGCGGCGCCGACACCGCCCACCCGGCCGTTGTCCTCGATCGTGACGACCACCCGGTGCTCGGCCGCCAGGCCCGGCAGGGCGGCGTCCACCGGCTTGACCCAGCGCGGGTCCACCACGGTGGCGGTGATGCCCTGGGCGGCCAGCAGGTCCGCGACCTCCAGGCTGGTGGCGGCCATCGCGCCGACCGAGACGACCAGCACGTCCGCGCGGTGCGTGCCGCCCGGCTCCTCGGCGGCGCGCAGCACGTCCATGCCGCCGATCCGGCCGACCGCCGGGACGGCCGGGCCGACGGTGCCCTTGGAGTAGCGGACCACGGTCGGGGCGTCCTTGACCTCGACGGCCTCGCGCAGCTGGGCGCGGACCTGGTCGGCGTCGCGCGGGGCGGCCAGCCGCAGGGTCGGGACGATCTGCAGCATCGACATGTCCCACATGCCGTTGTGCGAGGCGCCGTCGTCGCCGGTGACGCCGGCCCGGTCGAGCACGAAGGTGACGCCCAGCCTGTGCAGGGCGACGTCCATCAGGACCTGGTCGAAGGCCCGGTTCAGGAAGGTCGCGTAGACCGCGAAGACCGGGTGGAGCCCGTTGGTGGCCAGGCCGGCGGCGCTGGTGACGGCGTGCTGCTCGGCGATGCCGACGTCGAAGATGCGGTCCGGGAAGGCCTCGGCGAAGGGCGCGAGGCCGACCGGGTGGAGCATGGCGGCGGTGATGCCGACGATGTCGTCCCGCTCGTGGCCGAGCGCGACCATCTCCTCGGCGAAGACCGAGGTCCAGCTCCGGCCGCCGGCGTTCTTGATCGGCAGGCCGGTCTCCGGGTGGATCTTGCCGACCGCGTGGAAGCGGTCCTCGTCGTTGTTCTCCGCGGCGTGGTAGCCGCGGCCCTTCTCGGTGAGGCAGTGCACGATCACCGGGCCGCCGAAGCCGCGCGCCTTGGTCAGCGCGGACTCCAGGGCGGTCAGGTCGTGGCCGTCGATCGGGCCGATGTACTTGAGGCCGAGGTCCTCGAACATGCCCTGCGGGGCGATGAAGTCCTTGAGGCCCTTCTTGGCGCCGTGCAGCGTCTCGAACAGCTGCTGGCCGACCACCGGGGTGCGCTGCAGCGCGTCCTTGCCCCAGGAGAGGAAGCGCTCGTAGCCCTGGGTGGTGCGCAGGGTGGCGAGGTGGTTGGCCAGGCCGCCGATGGTCGGCGAGTAGGAGCGCTCGTTGTCGTTGACGACGATGACCAGCGGGCGGTCCTTGGCGTCGGCGATGTTGTTGAGCGCCTCCCAGGCCATGCCGCCGGTGAGCGCGCCGTCGCCGATGACCGCGACGACCGGGTCCGGCTTGCCGAGGATCTTGTTGGCCTTGGCCAGGCCGTCGGCGTAGGAGAGCACGGTGGAGGCGTGCGAGTTCTCGATCACGTCGTGCTCGGACTCGGCGCGGGACGGGTAGCCGGACAGGCCGCCCTTCATCCGCAGCATCGAGAAGTCCTGGCGGCCGGTGAGCAGCTTGTGGACGTAGCTCTGGTGGCCGGTGTCGAAGAGGATGCGGTCGCGCGGCGAGTCGAAGACCCGGTGCAGCGCGATGGTGAGCTCCACCACGCCGAGGTTGGGGCCGAGGTGGCCGCCCGTCTTGGCGACCTCGGTCACCAGGAAGGTCCGGATCTCCTGGGCCAGTGCGGCCAGCTGTCCCGGCGTGAGCCGGTCGAGATCACGCGGTCCCCGAATGCGGGTCAGCAGGGCCACCCGTTCCTCCTCGTTCAGTGTTCGCGGACCGCGGGCGGTCCGACGGGCGTCGCTGCCCGGTCTGGCGGCGGGCCGGCGGTCGCGGCCGGTGCCGACCGGTCGAGTCTAATGTCCGCTTGCCGGACACCGAGCGGCGCGCCCGGTGCCACCGACCCGTTACCGCCATTCCCGGAGGTCGGCCCGGGGGTCGCGCGTCACCCTGGATTGACGAATGGACGTTCGGGAAAGATCCGGGCCGCAGCGGCTCAGCCCCGCCCCAGCGCCCCGGACTCCCCCATCTCGCTCATCACCAGGGCCAGCGCGCCGAGCACCTCGGCCCGGCCGCCCAGCGTGCCGGGGACCACCGAGAGCTGGCGGGCGGCGCTCGGGATGGCGTAGCGGGCCACCGAGTCGCGGATCGGGGAGAGCACCAGCTCACCGGCCTCGGCGAGGTCGCCGCCGAGGATCACCCGGCGCGGGTTGAGCAGGTTGCACAGGGTGGCGACGCCGGTGCCGATCTGCCGGCCGGCGTCGGCGATCACCCGGCGGCAGCCGAGGTCACCCTGATGGGCCAGCTCGACCACCCGGGGCAGGGTGAGGTCCGGGCCGAGGGTCGGGGTCAGCAGGGAGAGCAGGTAGCGGGAGCCCACGAAGGTCTCCAGGCAGCCGCGGTTGCCGCAGCGGCAGACCGGCCCGGCCTCGTCCAGGGTGATGTGCCCGATCTCACCGGCGGTGCCGCCCGGCCCACGGTAGATCTGGCCGTTGACCACCAGTCCGGCGCCGACCCCGCTGGCGACCTTGATGTACGCGAGGTCGCTCAGCCCCCGCCCGGCCCCCCAGACCAGTTCGCCGAGCGCGCCCAGGTTGGCGTCGTTGTCCACGTGCACCGGCATGCCGAGCCGTTCGGCCAGCTCCCGGCCCGGGGCGATGCCCGTCCAGCCGGGCAGGATCGCGGTGGAGCCCAGCGCGCCGGTCTCCACGTCGATCGGGCCGGGCACGCCGAGGCCGACGCCGATCACCTTCTCCGGGCGGAACCCGGCCTGCCGGAGCAGCCGTTCCACCATCGCCTCGGCCCGGTCGAAGCCCTGCGCGGCGGAGACGTCCACGTCGATCGGGGCGCTCTCCTCGGCGAGCACCCGGTGCGCGAGGTTGCCGACCGCGACCCGCAGGTGGGTGTGGCCGAAGTCGATGCCCACCACGATGCCCGCGTCCCCGCTGAGCGAGACGCTGCGCGCCCGCCGGCCGCCGGAGGAGGTGTCGGCGACCACGACGGTGCCGCTCTCCTTCAACTCCCGCACGATGTTGGAGACGGTGGCCGCGGACAGACCGGTGCCGCGGGCGATCTCGGCCTGGGTCAGCGAGCCGGCCGTCCGCACCGCGCGCAGCACCCGCTCCAGGTTCGCCCGGTGCAAGGACGACTGCGAGCCCGGTGTGTCCGTCGACATGATCCACCCTCCCAGGGCGGGGACCCCTCCGCCGGGACGTCCCCTTCAACTCCTGAAGGGTAGGGCCTGTGCCGCGGATCGGCGCTGATCGGGCCGGGACGGGGCGACGGGGACCGGCGGCGGGCCCGGGAGCGGCGGGGGAAAGTGGCGGGGGGAGGTGGCGGGGGAGCGGACGGAAACGGGCCGACGGAGTCCTGGGTTCGACCGAAAAACACCCACCACTAGCATGGTGCCCTATCTCACGCGTCCCCCCGGACCGCGGGGCGGTATCGGCAGGGGGGCGCTTCCAGGAATGACGGGGAATCAGATGGCAGGGGATCACCCTACGCCGGGGGCAGGCGCAGTGCCGGGCAGCGGCCCGCAGGACAATCGGGGCGTCTCGTTCGGGCGCCCGCCCGGCGGCGTGGATCCGGCCGCCGTGGCGGACCAGGTGACACAGCTCGACGGCGCGGCGATCCCGGGCCCGGCCTCGCCCGCCGGGCCGCCGCCGGCCCAGCCGCCGGCTCCGCCCGCGCAGCCGCCCGCCGCCGGTGCCGGTGCCGGTGCCGGTGCCGGCTACCAGCCGTACGCGCCGACCGCGGCCGCCTTCCCCGGCCAGGCTCCGCCGCCGCCGGCCGGGGCGCCGGTCGGCCCGTACGACCCGATGCCCGGTGGCGCCTACGGCGCGCCGGACGGCGGGCAGGCCTACGGCGCCGGCTACGGATACCCGCAGCAGCAGCCCGGGTACTACCCGGGCGCGCCGCTGCCCCCCGCGCCCAAGCAGCGCAACCCCGTGATGCTGTGGGGCGGGATCATCGGCGGCGTCCTGGCGATCGCCATCGTCGCCGGGCTGGTCGTGCTCCTCAAGGGCAACGACCCCGACCCCACGCCGAACGCCAGCTCCGGCGGCACCACCACGTCCGGTGGCGCCACTTCCGGAGGCACCGTCACCAACGCCCCGACCGCCGACAGCACCAGCGGCAGCACCACCGGTGGCAACACCGGCGGGGCCGGCTACAACATCGCCTGGAACGCCCCCAAGGCCGCCAACGCGGACAGCGGCTCGCAGCTGCTCGGCATCTGGGGCAGCGACAAGGTCGCGGTGCGCGCCGACAGCACCGGCATCCGGGCGTTCAACACCTCCGACGGCAAGGAGGCCTGGAACATCCCGGTCCCGGCCGGCAGCAAGGAGGTGTGCACCGCCTCCTACTCGGCCAACTCGAAGAACATCGCCGCCGTCTCCTTCAACACCGGTGACAGCGACTGCTCCACCATCGGCGCCGTCGACGTCAGCCAGGGCAAGCTGCTCTGGAGCGTCAAGGTCTCCACCGACCGGATGTCCTCGCCGACGCTCAGCGTCACCGACAAGGTGGTCGCCATCGGCGGCAACGTGGTCGGCGGCCTGAACATCGACAACGGCTCGGCCGCCTGGCAGTTCCAGCCGCGCGACAAGGACTGCAGCCTCTACGGCCGCGCGGCCGGCAGCCAGATCGCGGTCAGCGACCGCTGCTACGGCGGCTCCGGCCCGAAGTCGCAGCTGGTCATCGTGGACGCCGACAGCGGCAAGGCCGCCAGCACGCCGATCACCCTCACCGGCAGCATCGAGCGGATCGACAAGGTCGTCCAGGACCAGCCGCTGGTGCTGCTGATGAGCAGCGGCCCCAACGGCGACTACATCCTGCCGTTCGACAAGAGCAACAAGCCCGGCAACCAGATGTCGGTCAAGGAGCCCGGCGCGGACAGCCTGCGGCTGTCCGGCCAGTCCGACGCCTACAGCCAGAACGTGGTCAGCGGCACCACCCTGTACGCCCAGATCACCGGCGCCAAGTCGGCCGTCAACGCGTACGACCTGACCACCGGCAAGCGGATCTGGTCCGCCGCCAGCGCCACGTCCAACCAGGACATCCGGCTGGTGTCCGGCACCGACAAGGACGGCAAGGTCCGCGCCATCGTCAGCCAGGGCTACAACAAGCCCGCCCGGCTGGTGACGCTCTCGCCGGCCGACGGCTCGATGACCGACCTCGGCACCATGGCCATGCCCAACGGCCTGGACATCGGGATGAGCATGTCCGAGTACGTCCTCTCCAGCGACGGCAGCGCCGTGTACGCCTTCCGCCGCGGCAGCTCCGACGCACCGCTGACCAAGTGGAAGAAGTGACGGCGGGGGGCTGAGCACCCCTCGGACACGAGCCCTCGCGGCTCGTCCTGGCGGGGCGGGAACGGGCGATCTGTCCGGACCCGCCCCGCCTGCGATTTTTCCGGGAGCCCGTCCGTTGGGTCATGGGAGGATTCGCCCCATCAGCCTGACGAAGGAGTGCAGCGAGTGCCCGGCACCAACCTGACCCGCGAGGAGGCCCGCACCCGGGCCGACCTCCTCCACGTGGACGCGTACGACATCGAGCTCGACCTGAGTTCGGCCCGCGAAGGAGGCACCTTCCGGTCCACCACCGTGGTCCGGTTCACGGCCACGACCCCCGGCGCGGACACGTTCATCGACCTCGTCGCGCCGAGCGTCGAGGAGATCACCCTCAACGGCGCGCCGCTCGACCCGGAGAGCTTCGCCGACAGCCGGATCCCGCTGCCGAACCTGGCCGCCGAGAACGAGCTGCGCGTCGTCGCCAACTGCGCCTACACCAATACCGGTGAGGGCCTGCACCGGTTCGTCGACCCGGTCGACGGCGAGACCTACCTGTACACCCAGTTCGAGGTGCCGGACGCCCGCCGCGTCTTCGCCTCCTTCGAACAGCCCGACCTGAAGGCCGCGTTCGCGTTCACCGTGACCGCCCCCACCGGCTGGGTCGTGGTCTCCAACTCGCCCACCCCGACCCCGGTCGGCGAGGGCGCCTCGCAGGTCTGGACGTTCGAGCCCACCGGCCGGATCTCCACCTACATCACCGCGCTCGTCGCCGGCCCGTACGTCGGCGTCTTCGACACCTACGAGAACGGCGCGCAGAAGGTGCCGCTGGGCGTCTACTGCCGCCCCTCGCTGCGCGAGTTCCTGGACGCCGAGGACATCTTCGCCGTCACCAAGCAGGGCTTCGACTACTTCCAGGAGAAGTTCGACTTCCCCTACCCGTTCGCCAAGTACGACCAGCTGTTCGTCCCGGAGTTCAACGCCGGCGCGATGGAGAACGCGGGCGCCGTCACCCTGCGCGACCAGTACGTGTTCCGCTCCAAGGTCACCGACGCCGCCTACGAGGCCCGCGCGGCGACGATCCTGCACGAGCTCGCCCACATGTGGTTCGGCGACCTCGTCACCATGGAGTGGTGGAACGACCTCTGGCTCAACGAGTCCTTCGCCACCTTCGCCGAGGCCGTCTGCCAGGCCGAGGCCCCCGGCTCCAAGTGGCCGCACTCCTGGACCACGTTCGCCAACCAGATGAAGACCTGGGCCTACCGGCAGGACCAACTGCCCTCCACCCACCCGATCATGGCGGACATCAACGACCTGGAGGACGTCCAGGTCAACTTCGACGGCATCACCTACGCCAAGGGCGCCTCGGTGCTCAAGCAGCTGGTGGCGTACGTCGGCCAGGACGCTTTCTTCCAGGGCGTGCAGGCCTACTTCAAGCGCCACGCCTGGGGCAACACCCGGCTCACCGACCTGCTCGGGGCCCTGGAGGAGGCCAGCGGCCGCGACCTGCGGACCTGGTCCCAGGCCTGGCTGGAGACCGCCGGCATCAACGTGCTGCGGCCCGCCATCACGCTGAACACCGACGGCGAGATCGAGTCCTTCGCCGTCCTCCAGGAGGCCCCCGCGCTGCCCACCGGCGCCAAGGGCGAGGCCGTGCTGCGCCCGCACCGCATCGCCATCGGCCTGTACGAGCTCGCCGACGGCGCGCTGGTGCGCACCGACCGGATCGAGCTCGACGTCGACGGCCCGCGCACCGAGGTGCCCGAGCTCGTCGGCCGGCACCGCCCGGCCGTCGTGCTGCTCAACGACGACGACCTCTCGTACGCCAAGATCCGGCTCGACGAGGACTCGATGGCCGTCGTCACCGAGCACCTCGGCGGCTTCACCGAGTCGCTGCCGCGCGCCCTGTGCTGGGCCTCCGCCTGGGACATGACCCGCGACGGCGAACTCGCCGCCCGCGACTACCTGGCGCTCGCCCTCTCCGGCATCGGGCGGGAGAGCGACATCGGCGTCGTGCAGTCCGTGCAGCGCCAGGTCCGGCTCGCCCTCGACGCCTACACCGACCCCGACTGGCGCGAGCAGGGCCTCGCCCAGTGGGCCGCCGCCGCCGAGGAGCACCTGCGCGCCGCCGAGCCCGGCAGCGACCACCAGCTCTCCTGGGCCCGCACCCTCGCCTCCGTCGCCCGCACCGACGGGCAGCTCGGCCTGCTCGCCGGCCTGCTCGACGGCACCGCCGAGATCAAGGGCCTCGCCGTCGACACCGAGCTGCGCTGGACCCTGCTCACCCGGCTCTGCGCCACCGGGCGCGCCGACGAGGCCGCCGTGACGGCCGAGCTGGCCCGCGACAACACCGCGGCCGGCCAGGAGCACGCCGCCACCTGCCGCGCCGCCCGGCCCACCGCCGAGGCCAAGGCCGAGGCCTGGACCGCCGTCGTCGAGTCGGACACCCTCACCAACTACGTCCAGGAAGCGACCATCGCGGGCTTCCAGCAGTCCGACCAGCAGGAGCTGCTCGCGCCGTACGCGGCCAAGTACTTCGCCGCCGTCAAGGAGGTCTGGGAGACCCGCAGCCACGAGATCTCGCAGCAGATCATCGGCGGGCTGTACCCGGCGCTGCAGGTCACGCAGGCCACCGTGGACGCGACCGACGCGTGGCTGGCCGAGGCCGAGCCGGCCCCGGCGCTGCGGCGCCAGGTCGTCGAGGCCCGGGCCGGGATCGAGCGCGCGCTCAAGGCCCAGGCGGTCGACCGGGCGGCGGGCGCCGGCCGCTGACCTGCTGAGCTGTTGAGGCGCCCGTCGGGGCCCCGGTCGGGGTTCCGGTGGGCGCCTTCGGGGTCGCGGTGGGCGCCGTCGGGCGCCGTCGGGCGCCGTCAAGGTGCGCTGGAAACGCCTGAAGGGGCACCGGAGATCTCCGGTGCCCCTTCAGGGTCGTGCAGGTCCTGGTGGACGCGGTGGTTACTTCTTCTTGCCCTTGCCCTTGCCGTACGGCAGGCCCGCGAGGGCGGCGATGATCACGAAGGCGGCGATCGGGATCAGCACGTACAGGCCGATGGTCTGGCCAACGCTCAGGCCAGGACCCGGGTCGTCGCCGTCGTCCCTGGTGAAGGCCATGGCGGGCGACGACAGCAGCATCATCAGCGTGACCGTTGCGGAGACCGCGCCGGCTCGCAAAGCGTTCCTCTTGTCCACGTTTCCAACTTACCCGCCGCTTATGACCCCCCGCGCGTCGGGGTCGGCCTTCCGGAAGGGGGCCGTCCGCGGTGCCGGGGTCAGGCGGCGGGGCCGCACGGCGGGGTCAGACGGCGGGGTGGGCGCCGGGCGGGGCCAGCAGGTGGGCGAGCAGGCGGGCGGCCGGGGTGGCGGCCAGCCGGTCGAGGGTGACCGGGTCGCCGGCCCCGTCGGCGACCGGCAGGCGCCAGTTCGGGTACTGGTCCCAGGTGCCGGGCAGGTTCTGCGGGCGCGGATCGCCGACCAGATCCGGCAGCCAGACGCCGACCAGCTCCGCCGGGGTCGCGCGCAGGAAGCGGTACAGCACCGGCATCGACAGCGGCTCGCCCGGCGCGAGCAGCCCCCGCGCGGTCAGCTCGGCCCGCCAGTCCGCCAGCTCGGCCACCGCCTCCTCCTGCTCCTCGCCCAGCGGACGGGCCAGCAGCCCGAGCCGGTGCCGCAGCTCGACGTGCTCGCCGGAGAGCCGGGCGGCGGTGCTCGGCAGGTCGTGGGTGGTGAGGGTGGCCAGGCAGCCCGGGCGCCAGCGGTCCGGGGCGAGGATCTCCCCCGCCCCCTGCCAGTCCCGCTCGAACCAGAGCACGGAGGTGCCGAGGATCCCGCGCGCCGCCAGCTCCTCCCGGACGCCCGGCTCCACCGTGCCCAGGTCCTCGCCGATCACCGCCGTCCCGGCCCGGTGCGCCTCCAGGGCCAGCACGCCGAGCATCGCCTCGGCGTCGTAGCGGACGTACGCGCCCTCGGTCGGCGGGTGGCCGTCCGGCACCCACCAGAGCCGGAACAGGCCCATCACGTGGTCGATCCGGACCGCGCCCGCGTGCCGGGCCGCCGTGCGCAGCAGCTCCGCGTACGGGGTGTAGCCGGCCGCCGCCAGCGCGTCCGGGCGCCAGGGCGGCAGGCCCCAGTCCTGGCCGTGGGCGTTGAAGGCGTCCGGCGGGGCGCCGACGGAGATGCCGCCGGCCAGCACGTCCTGGAGCGCCCAGGCGTCCGCGCCGTCCGGGTGGACGCCGACGGCCAGGTCGTGGATCAGGCCGACCGGCATGCCGGCCTGCCGGGCCGCGCGCTGGGCCTCCGCGAGCTGCTGGTCGACCTGCCAGGCGAGCCAGCGGTGGAACTCGACCCGGTCGGCGAGCTCCCGGGAGGCGTGCCCCACCTGTGGGCCGTCCGGGTGACGCAGCCCCTTCGGCCAACCGTGCCAGTCGGCGCCGTGCGCCTCGGCGAGCGCGTTCCACAGCGCGTGCCGGCGCAGCCAGTCGCCCTCGCGGCGCTGGTAGGCCTCGTACGCGGCCTGGCGGCCGGGGCCGCGCGGCACCTCGTGCAGCAGTTCCAGCGCCTCGCGCTTGAGCGCCCAGACGGCGTCCCGGTCGATCAGGCCGTCGTGCCCCAGCACCTCGTCGCGCAGCCGGGCGGCCCGGCGGCCCAGCTCCTCCGCCTCGGCGCGCTGGTCGCCCGTCAGGTAGGCGTACTCGGGGACGGCCTCGACCCGCAGGTGCACCGGATCGGCGAAGCGGCGGGAGGAGGGGCGGTAGGGGGACGGGTCGGTGGGGGCGGCGGGGGCGGCGGGCAGCGCCTGGTGCAGCGGGTTGATCTGGACGAAGCCCGCGCCGAGGCCGGCGCCCGCCCACTGGGCCAGCTCGGCGAGGTCGCCGAGGTCGCCCATGCCCCAGGAGCGGTCGGACAGGACGGAGTACAGCTGGGCGAGGAAGCCCCAGCTGTAGCCGGGCAGCGGGGGGAGCTTCTCCGGTGCGACGATCAGCGCCGCCTGGGCCTTGCCCTCGCCGCACTCCGCCCTGAGCACGTGCCGCCCGAGCGGCAGGTCCGGCGGCAGCCAGTGCGAGTGGCCGCGCGGCAGCTCCCACACCCCGCCGTCCTCCAGCTCCACGTGCAGCCGCGCGTCGGCCGGCACGTCCAGCGCCGTCCGCCGCCCTTGACGGACCACCACGCAGGGCGGCAGCAACCGGGCCTGCTGCGCGGCCCGGTGACGATCCAGCGCCTCGCGCGCCTGCTCCGGCGTCCCCGCCGCCACCCCCAGGGCCGCCAGCACCGCGACCAGCGTTCGCGCCCCCACGGCCACACCCCCCGGCCCGGGGTACCGGGTGTCCACCCCGTACGCCTGCGCCAGCGCCACCAGTTCGGGCGGTGGCGGCGGCGCGTCCTGCGTCGGCACCCTCAGCCCGTCGGCTCCGTCACGGTCGAGATAAGCGGCCACTCGCGGCTCCTGCGATGTCTCGGCAACGCCTGGTCAGGACGACCACAGTCCTACCCGGGTGACGGCCCGACGACGCTGCGCGACACGACCGCGCGGGTGGATCGGCCTGCCGGCCGGTGGCTGCCGCGGCCCCGGACCGAATTCTCGAACCGGGGCAGACCAGGCATAGCGGGCGGTCGCGTTGACACCGGGTTGGGTAGCTGGTGGGGTTGCGGCGATGTGGTCCAGGCCTGGCGAGGAGGCTCCTGTGGAAGCCCGAGTGTCCGTTGTGGCCGGGCGGCGGCTGCGGCAGCGGTTGGAGCGGAGTGCGGCGTTGCGGGAGGTGCTGTACCACCCGGCGGCGCTGGCGGCGCGGCGGGCCACAGCGCGGACGTGCCGTCAACTGGCGCCCAGGACGGCGGACCGGCTGATCGCCGGTCTCAAGGGGACGGAACCGCTGCTGGCGTCGGGGCGGGCGGAGCGGGCCCGGCGGGCGGCGGGGCGGCCGGGGCGGCGGACGCTGCAGATCGCGGCGGGGGTCGCGGCGGCGGCGGTGGTCGGCGGGTTGCTGGCCGGGCCGGTGCCGTCGGCGGCGTACGCGGCGTCGGCGGGGCCGGACGTGGTGAGCAGCGCACCGCAGACGCCGCTGGGGAGCATGACGAACCCGCAGGTGTTCCCGCGTCCGCAGGAGCAGACGGTGGCCGGCAAGCCGGTCGCGGTGCCGGCCGTGGTGACGCTGGTGCCGGCGCCGGACGCGGACCTCGGGGCGTTGGACGCCGTCCGGGAGGTGCTGGAGATCGCCGGGGCGACGACCGTGACCCCGCAGCCGGACGCCGACGCGCCGGCCGCCGGGTCGCTGGTGGTGTACGTCGGCGGACCGGCCGAGGCCGCCGACGGCGGGACGGACCGGACGCTGCGCGCGCTGTCCGCCGCGGCCGGCGGCAAGGACGGCGCCGCCCCCTCGACCGCGGGCATGCCGGCCGGCGGGTACGTGCTGTCGGTCGGTCAGCTGCCGGCCCAGGGCGGCGGGACGTACGGCGCGGTGGTGCTGGCGGGCGCGGACGCGGCGGGCACCTTCTACGCCGTGCAGAGCCTGCGCCAGCTGCTCGCCGCCGTCCCGGCCGGGCAGGGGCAGGCGCCGGGCGCCGCCGGGCTGGGCCTGCCCGGGATCACGCTGCGGGACTGGCCGAGCGGCGCGCCGGTGCGCGGCACCGCGGAGGCGTTCTACGGCAGCCCGTGGACCGCGCAGCAGCGGCTCGACCAGGTGGACTTCCTCGGCCGCTCCAAGCAGAACTTCTACCTCTACGCTCCCGGTGACGACCCGTTCCGGCTCTCCCGCTGGCGCGACGCCTACCCCGCCGCCCAGGCCGACGAGCTGCGCGAACTGGGCGCCGCGGCCCGGCGCAACCACGTCACGCTCGGCTACGCGATCGACCCGGGGCAGTCCCTCTGCTTCAGCTCCGGCAAGGACGTGAACGCGCTGGTGGCCAAGCTGGACGGGCTGCGCAAGCTCGGCTTCACCGCCTTCCAGCTCCAGTTCCTGGACGTCAGCTACGACGAGTGGCACTGCGGCGACGACCGCGACACCTACGGCACCGGCCCGGCCGCGGCCGCCAAGGCGCAGGCCGCGCTGGTGACCAAGGTGCGGGACAGGCTGATCGCGCGCAACCCGGGCCTGGCGCCGCTGTCCGTGGTGCCCACCGAGTACCACAAGCAGGGCGTCACGCCGTACCGCAAGGCGCTGGCCGCGGCGCTGCCGGACGGCGTGCAGGTGGCCTGGAGCGGGGGCGGGGTGATCCCGGAGAAGATCACCGGCGCCCAGGCCGCCGAGACCGGCGACCTGTACGGCCACCCGCTGGTCACCATGGACAACTACCCGGTCAACGACGCCAGCCCGGACCGGCTCTTCCTCGGCGCCTACACCGGGCGCGAACCGGAGGTGGCCACCCGCTCGGCGGTGATGCTCACCGGTGCCATGCAGCAGCCGATGGCCTCCCGGATCGCCCTCGCCACGGCCGGCGACTTCGCCTGGAACCCGGCCGGCTACCGGCCGGAGGACTCCTGGCAGGCCGCGGTGCGCTCGCTCGCCGGCCCGACCGGGGCCGGCAGCACGCCCGCCGGCACCGCCCTGTCCGCGGTCACCGCGCTGGCCGGCAACAGCTCCTCCTCGCCGCTGTCCCAGCAGGAGTCCGACTACCTGACGCCGCTGCTCGACCGGTTCTGGGCCGCCGCCGAGCCCACCTCGGGCACCGCGTCGGACCTCGCCAAGCTGATAGAGGCCGCCGCGCCCCTGCGGGACGCCTTCGCCGCGATGGCCACCGCCCAGCAGACCCTCGCCGGCACCCAGGCCACCGCCCAGCTCGCCGCCGAGGCCGCGCCCTGGCTCGCCCCGCTGCACGACTACGGGCTGGCCGGGCAGTCCGCGCTGGACATGCTGCTGGCCCAGCACGGCGGCGACGGCGCGGCCGCCTGGAAGGCCCGGGTGGAGCTCAACCGGCTGCGCGAGCAGCTCGCGCAGAGCCCGGCCACGATCGGCGCGGGCGTGCTCGACCCGTTCCTGGAGCGGGCCGTCGGGGCCGCCGACAACTGGGCCGGGGTGGCCGGCGGCGGGATCACCCCGACCACCACCATGGGCACCGCGCACGACCACCTGCCCGCGCTGATGACCGACGGCGTAGCCGACACGTTCTACTGGAGCTCCGCTCCCCCGCAGCCCGGCGACGCGGTCGGCGTCGACCTCGGCGGCGGGCGCCCGGTCGGCGCCGTCACCGTGCTGATGGGCTCCTGGGGCAACGGGCCGGACGGCCGGAGCGCGGTCGACGACTACCTCCACGACGGCGTGCTGGAG
This sequence comes from Kitasatospora sp. NPDC088264, assembly GCF_040685715.1. NCBI lineage: Bacteria > Bacillati > Actinomycetota > Actinomycetes > Kitasatosporales > Streptomycetaceae > Kitasatospora > Kitasatospora sp. NPDC088264. The sequence goes on along the minus strand of NZ_JBFBIR010000004.1, from coordinate 50,472 downwards.
TACAGCACCGGCGAGGGCGGCTGGAAGCAGCTCGCCGTGGTCAAGAACCAGAAGTCGGTCAGCGCCAAGCTGCCGGCCGGCTCGGTGGTGCGGGCCGTGCGGCTGCGGGCCACCGCCGCCCAGAAGACCGCCGTCGCGGTGCGCGAGTTCACCGTCACCGCGCCCGACGACGCCCCCGCCAGCGTCACCGGCGGCCCCGCCGCGCTGCCCGGCTCCTCGGCGTCCGCGGTGCTGGACGGCAATCCGGACACCGCGTACCGGGCCGCCAAGCCGCCCACCGCGCAGGACGAGCCGCTCACCGTCGAACTGGGCGCCGCCCGCCCGCTCGACCGGCTCACCGTGCTCACCGACCCGGGCGTGCACGCCACCGCCACCGTCTCGGTGCGCCGCTCGGACGGCGGCTGGACGGACATCGGCACCGTGCAGCCCGGCTACAACGAGCTGCCGGCCGGCGGGCAGGCCGCCGACGCGTTCCGGCTGGCCTGGAAGCCGGGCGGCGACCCGCCGGTGGTCAACCAGGTGATCCCCTGGTACGCGGACGTCCCGGCGGCCCGGCTCAGCCTGTCCGACCCGACCCTGGACGTGGTGGCCGGCGCCGCCGCGCCCGCCCAGACCCGGGCCACCGTCGAGGCCGGCCGCCCCGAGGGGACCAGCGGCGAGCTGCACACCGAGGTGCCGGCCGCGGCCAAGGGCCTGACCGTGACCCCGGCGGCCGGGGTGACCGTGCCGCGCGGCGGCCGCATCGGCGTGCCGCTGCTGGTCAGCGCCGCTCCCGGGACGCCGTTCGGGACGTACCAGGTACCGGTGCAGTTCGCGGCCGGCGCCACCACCGTGAAGCAGGTGCTCCAGGTGCGTGTGGTGCCGCCGACCAGCGGTCCGGACCTGGCACTCGGCGCGAAGGCCACCTCCTCGGGCGACGAGACGCCGAACTTCCCCGCCTCGGCGGTCACCGACGGTGACCCGAAGACCCGCTGGTCCTCCCCCGCCAAGGACGACGCCTGGGTGCAGCTGGAACTTCCGCAGGCGACCCACCTGGGCGCGGCGGTGCTGCACTGGCAGGCCGCGTACGCCGCCGCCTACAGGCTCCAGGTCTCGGCGGACGGCACCACCTGGACCGACGCGGCGACGGTGGACAACGGCAAGGGCGGCGACGAGACCGTGCGCTTCGACGCTCCGGACGCCCGGTTCCTCCGGGTGCAGGGCGTGGCCCGGGCCAACAAGTACGGCTACTCGCTGTGGGGCGTCGAGCTGTACGCCGTCACCCCGCCGCCCCCGTCGCAGCCGCCGGCCGTCCCCCCGGCCCAGCCGGGCGGCGGCGCCACCACCGCGCCCACGGCCCCGACCACGGCCCCGACCGCTCCGAGCACCCCGGCCACGCCCCCGGCGAGCGGGACTCCGGGCGGGACGACAGGCGGGACGACGGGCGGGACGACGGGCGGGACGACGGGCGGGACACCGCCGCCGAAGCAGTAGCCGCCGCCTCCCCCACCGGACAACGCGGCGGGCCGCCGTGCTCCCCGGTGGGGGGCGCGGCGGCCCATGAGGCGTACCGACGGTATGACGGGCTGGCCCTTGTGGAGCGGGGTCAGGCGGAGAGCGGTTCGGGCTGCTCACCGCGGCGGACGGGGGCGGAGTGGGCCGAGTGCGCCCGGCCGAGCGGGACGGGGAGGCCCTGCTCGGTATGGTCGTGGTGCTCGTACTCGCCCCACTGCGGGGCGCGCAGCTGGTCGGAGCCGCCGTACGGCTCCAGGTAGGGACGCCAGCGCGGGTCCTTGATGCCGGTGCCGATGATCCGCCAGGCGAGGCCGCTGGGCGGGGCCGGTGGCCGCTTCATCCGCCAGCCGAGTTCGGTGAGGTGGCGGTCGGCCTTGGTGTGGTTGCAGCGGCGGCAGGCCGCCACCACGTTGTCCCACCGGTGCTGGCCGCCCCGGCTGCGCGGGATGACGTGGTCGACGCTGGTGGCGGCGGCCCCGCAGTAGACGCAGCGGCCGTGGTCACGGGCGAACAGCGCCCGGCGGGTGAGCGGGACGGGCCCGCAGAACGGGACCCGGACGAAGCGGGTCAGGCGGACGACGGACGGCGCCGGGAGGGCGCTGGTGGCGCTGTGCAGAGTGACTTCCGAGTCCTCCAGGCTGACCGCCTTGTGGTTGAGGACCAGGATGAGTGCGCGGCGCATCGATACGACGCCGAGTGGCTCGTAGGACGCGTTGAGGACCAGGACGTGCGGCACGGATGCCTCCTTGGACGCCTGCGGCGCGTGGCTCGCGCCGGGACGAGCGGTTGGATCGCACAACTGGTGCGCGATCTCCCCCAGTGTCGCCTTACGCCTTTGTACGGCGCCACCACTCCTGTGTAACGGACCTGGTGTGAACTTCGGGTGTGGCCTCTGTCATAGCCGGTATGCCCTGGGGAAGGTCGGGTTGCACCCGGGTGCCCTCGGGGTGCCGCCCGTGGCCCTCCCGGGGGAGCGCTCGGCCGGTCGGAGCAGCGGTCGACCCCGTCGTCCGGGGGAGCGCACCGGTGCGCTGACGGGGCGTTCGTGTTGCTCCGTACGCCCTTCGGCGTGTCCGGTCGGGTGTTCGGCGCCGGTTAGGCTGAGGCGGACGGTCCGCGGGCCGCGTGCCGCGGCGCGGGCCCGCCACGCCCCCTTGCAGGAAGGCCCGCACGTGTTCCGCTCCGGCGCCACCGGTATCGCCGACGCGTCCTCGACGCTCTCCACTCCGACACCGGCGCCCAGCCCGACCGCGCCGCAACTGCCGCAGCTGGACCTGAGAATCCCGACCAGCGCGCAGGAGGTCAGCGACACCACCAAGCAGGCCGCCAGCTGGTTCGACACGCACTGGCAGGGCTGGCTGGCCGGCGGGGTGCGGATCGTCTTCATCGTGCTGCTGGCACTGGTGCTGCGCGCCGTGGTGCGCAAGCTGATCACCCAGCTGATCACGCGGATGGCGCGCTCGCACGACCACCACGAGGAGAGCCGGCTCGGCGGGCTGCTGGCCAACACCGGGGTGGTGAACCCGGAGCGGCGCCAGCAGCGGTCGGAGGCGATCGGCTCGGTGCTGCGCAGCGTGGCGTCGTTCTCCATCCTGGGCACGGCCGCGCTGATGGTGCTGTCCGCGCTGGGCGTGAACCTGGCGCCGCTGCTGGCCAGCGCCGGTGTGGCCGGTGTGGCGATCGGTTTCGGCGCCCGCAACCTGGTGACGGACTTCCTCTCCGGGGTCTTCATGATCATGGAGGACCAGTACGGCGTCGGCGACGAGATCGACACCGGGGTGGCCGCCGGCACGGTGCTGGAGGTCGGCCTGCGGGTGACCAAGCTGCGCGGGGCCAACGGCGAGATCTGGTACATCCGCAACGGCGAGGTGAAGCGGATCGCCAACATGAGCCAGGGCTGGTCGACCGCCTCGGTGGACGTGCAGGTCGGGTACAAGGAGGACCTGCTGCGGGTCGAGGACCTGATCCAGGAGACGGCCGAGGCGCTGTCCAAGGAGTCGCCGTACGACGAGCTGGTCTGGGCGCCGGTGTCCGTCCTGGGCGTGGAGTCGGTCGCGGCGGACTCGGTGATGGTGCGGATCGAGGCGCGGACCGCGCCGGGCAAGGCGCCGGCGGTGTCCCGGGCGCTGCGCCAGCGCCTGAAGACGGCCTTCGACCAGGCCGGGATCAAGGTCAAGGAGGAGGCCGCGCCGGTGGCCGCCGCGGCGACGGCGGCCCCCGCCACCGGGGTGGTGATCTCCCCCGCGACCGAGCCGGCACCGCCGTCCGCGCTGTCCGACCCGACCTCGCCCCGGTACCGGGCGACCGAGCCGATACCGGCGCCGAGGCCGACCGACGACCTCGCCAAGCCGTAGGGCCCCAGGCCCGGCAGCACGAAGCCCCGTTCCCAAGACCCTTGGGAACGGGGCTTCGTGCTGCCCGGTAACGCTTCGGCATCCTCCGGGCCACGGACCATTGACACCCCGCTGACGGGGCCCGTACGGTCCTTCCCAAGCGACTGGAAACTTTCCTAACAGTTCGGCTCCCCGAACCGGCGGGTTCACCCTCGTCGCTCCCCCCACCAGCCGGAAGAGGAGGATTTCGCGCGTGACCAAGACCACCGCCAAGGCCCCCCTCGCCGGCACCCCCAGCCTGCTGCGCGCCATCAACGACCGCGCCGCCCTCGAACTGCTGCTGGAGAACGGCCCGCTCTCCCGCACCCAGATCGGCACCCTGACCGGCCTCTCCAAGCCCACCGCCTCCCAGCTGCTGGCCCGTCTGGAGGCGGCCGGACTGGTCCTGCCGGTCGGCACCACCGCCGGCGGCCCCGGCCCCAACGCGCAGCTGTACGAGGTGAATCCGGCCGCCGGCCACGTCGCCGGGCTGGACGTCACCAACAGCGAGATCAGAGTCGCCGTCGCCGACATCACCGGCTCCACGCTGGCCGAGCACGCCGTGCCGACCAAGGGCGTGCCGGCCGCCGAGACCGTCGCCAAGGTCGCCGCCGCCGTCGCCGAGACCGTCCGTGCCGCGGGACTGGCCGCGGGCAGCCTGCGCACCGCCGCGATCGGCGTCGGCGGCGCCCCCGACCCGGTCACCGGCAAGCTGCGCTACGCCTCCCACCTGCCCGGCTGGCACTCGCCGCGGCTGGTCGAGGAGCTGTCCGAGGCGATCGGCGCGCCCGTGTCGATCGAGAACGACGTGAACCTCGCCGCCGTCGCCGAACAGGCCTCCGGCGCGGCGCGGGGCTCCGAGGACTTCGTCCTGCTCTGGGCCGGTGCGGGCACCGGCGCCGCGATCGTCATCGCCGGCCGGCTGCACCGCGGCTTCACCGGCGGCGCCGGGGAGGTCGGCTACATGCCGGTGCCCGGCTCACCGGTCGCGCGGGACGTGCGCCGCCGCAAGTTCGGCGGGTTCCAGGAGCTGGTCGGCACACCCGCCGTCCGGACCCTGGCCCGCGAACACGGGCTCGGCGCGCCCACCGCCGAGGAGTCGATCGCCAAGGCCCTGGAGACCCCGGGCGCCGGCGACGCCTTCCTCGTCGAACTGGCCGGCCGGCTCGCCGTCGGACTGGCCGCGATCGTCGCCGTCGTCGACCCCCAACTGGTGGTCCTCTCCGGCGCGGTGCCCACCGCGGGCGGCGAACGCCTGCGCGCCCTCGTCGAGGACGAACTGGCCAGGCTCTCCATCGCCCGGCCCGAGGTCCGCAGCAGTGCCCTGCCCGGCTCGCCCGTCCTGCTCGGCGCCCTGCAACGCGCGCTGGCGGACGCCCGCGAGGCGGTCTTCTCCACCCACTGACAGCCACCCACTGACAGCCGCCCACCGACGCTCACAGACGCCCACCCACCGACGCTCCCCGGTCGCCCGTCACCCCGCACGCACCCTGCACCCACCTCTCCCAACCCCCGAACGCGGGCCCCGAGGCAATGACGCCTGCCCGCGCACCCCCAGGAGGACCTCGAAGTGCACTCCACCACCTCCCGCAGAGGCCGTCGCACGATCGCCGCCGTCACCGGCACCGCCGTCCTGGCCCTGCTCGCCACCGCCTGCACCGGCAGCAGCGAGAGCAGCGGCAGCGACGACGCGGCCAGCGGCAAGGACGTCACCATCACCTTCTGGCACGGCTGGAGCCAGGACAACGAGGTGAAGGCGATCAACGACAACATCGCCGCCTTCGAGAAGGCCCACCCCAACATCCACGTCAAGGCCGTGGACAACATCGCGGACGACAAGGTCAACCAGGCCCTGCGGGCCGGCGGCGACGACGCGCCGGACGTGGTCTCCTCCTTCACCACCAACAACGTCGGCATGTTCTGTTCGACCAAGGCGTTCACCGACCTCAAGCCGCTGCTGCAGAAGAGCGGCATCGACCCGGTCAAGACCTTCCCGGCCGCGATGCTCAACTACACGCAGTTCCAGGGCAACCAGTGCTCGCTGCCGCTGCTCGGCGACGCCTACGGCCTCTACTACAACAAGAAGGCCTTCGCCGATGCGGGCATCGCCAACCCGCCGAAGACCTTCAGCGAGTTCGCCGAGGACGCCAAGAGGCTGACCCTCGCGGACGGCGACGGCTACAAGCAGCTCGGCTTCATGCCGCTGTACCACGGCTACGAGTCGACCACCGAGCACTTCCTGGGCCAGTACGGCCCGACCTACTTCGGCGCCGACGGCAAGTCGAACATCGCCACCGACCCGAAGGTCGCCGCGATGCTCAAGTGGCAGAAGGGCATGGTCGACCAGCTCGGCGGCTACACCAAGCTGGAGAAGTACCGCGCCACCTTCGGCGAGGAGTTCAGCGCCAAGAACCCCTTCCTCACCGGCCAGGTCGCGATGGCCATCGACGGCGAGTGGCGCACCGCCGCCCTCGCCGAGAACAAGCCCGACTTCGACTGGGCCACCGCCGCGTTCCCCGTCCCGGACGACCAGGCCGACACCTACGGCCGCGGCTACCAGACCGGCACCATCGTCGGCATCGCCAGCAGCAGCAAGAAGCAGGCCGCGGCCTGGGAGCTGGTCAAGTACCTGACCACCGACACCGACGCGGTGGTCAGCTTCGCCAACGCGATCCACAACGTGCCCAGCACCTTCGACGCGCTCAACTCGCCGAAGCTGACGAACGACCCGAACTTCAAGACCTTCATCGACGTCGCCAAGAACCAGCACTCGGGCACCACCCCGGCGGCCGTCAACGGCAGCGGCTACATCGCCTCCCTGCAGAACCTCGGCTACGACTACGAGTCCGGCAAGCAGCCCGATCTCGCGGCCGGCCTCGCGGCCACCGCCAAGGAGATCGACGCCGCCATCGCCCAGGCGAAGTAGCGGAAACGGTCCACGGAGCTCCCATGTCACTCGCGTTCGGCACCCGCAGGGGCACCGGATCGACCGACCCGGCGGCGCCCTCCACGCAGCACCTGCTGCGCCGGAAGCGCCGCCGGGAGGCGGCCCGCAACCTCGCCTTCCTCTCCCCCTGGCTGATCGGCTTCGGCGTCTTCTTCCTGTACCCGCTGATCTCCACCGTCTACTTCTCCTTCACCAAGTACAACGGCTTCGGCGCCCCCTCCTTCAGCGGCCTGAAGAACTGGGACTACGTCTTCAACGACCTCCCGGCGTTCTGGCAGGGCCTGCGCAACACCGTGTGGCTGGTCTTCATCATGGTGAGCCTGCGGGTCGCCTTCGGCCTCGGCATCGGCCTGCTCATCACCAAGGTCAAGACCGGCGTCGGCTTCTTCCGCACCGCGTTCTACCTGCCGTACCTGGCACCGCCGGTGGCCGCCACCGTCGCCTTCGCCTTCCTGCTCAACCCCGGCACGGGCCCGGTCAACCACTTCCTCGGTGAGATCGGCCTCCCGCAGCCCGGCTGGTTCGCCAGCGCCGACTGGTCCAAGCCCGCGCTCACCATGCTCGCCATGTGGGGCATCGGCGACCTGATGGTCATCTTCATGGCCTCGCTGCTCGACGTCCCCAAGGAACAGTACGAGGCCGCCGAACTGGACGGCGCCGGACCCTTCCAGCGGTTCCGGTACGTCACGCTGCCGAACATCTCGCCGATCATCATGTTCGCCGTGGTCACCGGCGTCATCCAGACCATGCAGTACTACACCCAGGCGATCGTCGCCGGGAAGGTCGCCGGCGGCATCGCGGGCAACTCCGGCCAGCAGTTCGAGCCCGGCTTCCCGCAGGGCTCCACCTGGACCCTGCCGCAGATGGTCTACAACCTCGGCTTCCAGCGCTTCAACTACGGCGCGGCGTGCGTCGTCGCCCTGGTGCTGTTCGCCATCTCGATGGCCGTCACCTCGCTCCTGCTCCGCCGCAAGTCCGGCTTCATGGCGAGCGACGACTAGTCCGTGTGCTGCTGACCCAGCGGACCGATGAGGACCCGATCATGACTCTCAGCTCCACACTCACCAAGGCGCCCGCCCCGGCCGGCACCTCCCGCGCCTCCGGCCCGGCCGCCCGGGCGGCCCGCCGCCGCGCGATGCTCAACTGGGTGGCCGTGCACTCGCTGGCCATCGCCGCCGCCCTGTTCTTCCTGCTGCCGTTCGTCTTCGCCTTCCTCACCTCGGTGATGACCGACCAGCAGGCGCTCACCACCGACTACTGGCCCACCTCCTGGCAATGGGGCAACTACGGCAAGGTCTGGGACACCCCCGGCTTCCTCACCTGGTGGCGCAACACCCTGCTCTACGCGGGCCTCGGCACCGTGCTGACCATCGTCTCCAGCCTGCCGGTCGCCTACGCGCTCGCCAAGTTCCGCTTCCGGGGCCGCAACCTGGCGCTGATGGCCGTCATCGCCATGATGATGCTCCCGCCGCAGGTCACCGTCATCCCGATGTACCTGTTCTGGGCCAAGCAGCTCGGCCTCGGCGGCTCGCTCTGGCCGCTCATCATCCCGATGGCCTTCGGCGACGCGTTCTCGATCTTCCTGCTGCGCCAGTTCCTGCTGACCATCCCCAAGGAGTACATCGAGGCCGCCCGGATCGACGGCTGCGGCGACCTGCGCACCCTGCTGAAGGTCGTGCTGCCGATGGCCAAGCCGGCCATCGCCGCCGTCGCCCTGTTCCAGTTCTTCTACTGCTGGAACGACTACTTCGGCCCGCAGATCTACGCCAGCAACAACCACGAGGCCTGGACGCTCTCGTACGGCCTGGAATCGTTCAAGGGCGCCCACCACACCAACTGGAACCTCACCATGGCCGCCACCCTCCTCGTGATGGCACCGGTGATCATCCTCTTCTTCTTCGCACAGAAGGCCTTCATCGAAGGCGTGACACTGACAGGGGTCAAGGGCTGATGTCCGCACTCAAGTTGGCAATCGTCGGCGGCGGTTCGACGTACACCCCGGAGCTGATCGACGGCTTCGCCCGGCTCCGCGACACCCTGCCGATCGGTGAGCTGGTGCTCATCGACCCGGCCGCCGACCGGCTGGAGCTGATCGGCGGGCTCGCCCGGCGGATCTTCGCCAAGCAGGGGCACGGTGCCGTCGTCACCACCACCGTCGACGTCGAGGCCGGTGTCGCCGACGCCGACGCCGTGCTGCTGCAACTGCGCGTCGGCGGGCAGGCCGCCCGCAACCGGGACGAGACCTGGCCGCTGGAGTGCGGCTGCGTCGGCCAGGAGACCACCGGCGCCGGCGGCCTCGCCAAGGCGCTGCGCACCGTCCCGGTCGTCCTCGACATCGCCGAGAAGGTCCGGCGCGCCAACCCGGACGCCTGGATCGTCGACTTCACCAACCCCGTCGGCATCGTCACCCGCGCGCTGCGCAACGCCGGCCACAAGGCCGTCGGCCTGTGCAACGTCGCCATCGGCTTCCAGCGCAAGTTCGCGACCCACCTCGGTGTCGACCCGGAGCTGGTCCGGCTCGACCACGTCGGCCTCAACCACCTCACCTGGGAGCGCGGCGTCACCCTGCTCGACGCCCCGGGATCGGCGACGGGCCGGGAGGTGCTGCCGGAGCTGCTCGCCGCGCACGGCAAGGCCATCGCCGAGGACCTGCACCTGCCGCAGCCCGTCATCGAGCGGCTCGGCGTCGTGCCGTCCTACTACCTGCGCTACTTCTACCAGCACGACGCCGTCGTCGAGGAACTCAGGGTGCAGGGCTCGCGGGCCGCCCAGGTCGCCGAGATCGAGCGGCAGCTGCTGGAGATGTACGCCGACCCGGCCCTCGACACCAAGCCGGAACTCCTCGGCCAGCGCGGCGGCGCGTTCTACTCCGAGGCGGCGGTCCAGCTGATCGCCGCGCTGCTCGGCACCGGCGGCGGGACGTCCGTGCAGGTCGTCAACGCGCCGAACAACGGCGTGCTGCCGTTCCTGCCCGACGACGCCGTCATCGAGGTCCCGGCCGAGGTCGACGCGAACGGCGTCCGGCCGCTCCCCCAGCGGGCCGTCGAGCCGCTGTACGCCGGCCTCATCGCCGCCGTCACCGCGTACGAGCACCTCGCCCTCGACGCCGCCCTGCACGGCGGCCGCGACCGGGTCTTCGACGCCCTGCTCGCCCACCCGCTGGTCGGTCAGCTCGAACTCGCCGACCAGCTCACCGATCGGCTGCTCGCCCACAACCGCGAGCACCTCGCCTGGGCCTGACGGCCCGGGACCCGGCTTCGCACCCGGGCCCCGTCCGGAAAGCAGCCCGGCCCGCGATATGAGGGTGTCGCGGGCCGGGCACTGCGAGGAGACCGATCACCCCCGGCCGGGGACCACGCCACGGCCGGGCCACGTACGAGCCGCGGGGACCTGATGACCCACCAGCCCGAACCGATCCTGCCCGGCGTCCTCGCCATCGACGCCGGCAACTCCAAGACCGACGTCGCCCTGATCGGCGCCGACGGCACCGTCCACGGCACCGCCCGCGGCGGCGGCTTCGCACCCCAGAAGATCGGCGGCGCCGCCGCCGTCGCCGGCCTCGCCCCGCTCGTCGAGCAGGCCGCCGCCGCGGCCGGCCACCCCGCCTGGAGCGGCGTCCTCACCAGCCACGTCAGCGCCTGCCTGGCCAACGCCGACCTGCCCGTCGAGGAGGAGGCCCTGCGCGCCGCGCTGGAATCCCACCCCTGGGGCGCCAGCAACACCGTCGTCAACGACACCTTCGGCCTGCTGCGGGCCGGCACCGACGGCCCGCGCGGCGTCGCCGTCGTCTGCGGCGCCGGCATCAACTGCGTGGGCCTGCTGCCCGACGGCCGCACCGCCCGCTTCCCCGCCCTCGGCGAGCTCACCGGCGACTGGGGCGGCGGCGGGGGCCTGGCCGTCACCAGCATGTGGCACGCCGTCCGCCACGAGGACGGCCGCGGCGGCCCCACCGGGCTCTCCCGCGCCATCGCCGAGCACTTCGGCCTGCCCAGCGCCGGCGCCGTCGCCGAGGCCGTCCACCTCGGGCACCTGCCGACCAGCCGGCTGCACGAGATCGTCCGAGTGCTGTTCGCCGTCGCGGAGCAGGGCGACGAGGTCGCCCTGGGGCTGATCGACCGCCAGGCCGACGAGATCGTCCGGCTCGCCGTCGTCGCCCTGCGGCGGCTGGAACTGCTCGAAACGCGGACCCCGCTGGTGCTCGGCGGCGGCGTGATCTCCTCCCGGCAGCCGCTGCTGCTCGACAACCTGACCGCCCGTCTGGCCGAGGCCGCGCCGCTCGCCGAACCGCGGGTCGTCGTCGCGCCGCCCGTCCTGGGCGCGGCGCTGCTCGGACTCGACCACCTCGGGGCGGGCCCCGAGGCCCAGGCCCGGCTGCGCGAGGCGTACGAGGCGCAACGGCCCGTCGCCGCCTGACCGTTACGCCGCCCCTCAAGACTCCCGCCGCCGCCGGATCCGCACATCCGGCGGCGGCGGGAACCACAGCCCGTGCACCAGTCGTGTACCTGCGTGACGAGTTCCGCCGCTGTCCGGGGAGACTAGTGCCATGGCCGTGCCCCGAACCCTCCTCGCCGCGCTGCTCTGCTGCACCGCCGCAGCCGCCCTCGCCGCCTGCACTCCCGCCGACTCCGCGCCCACCGTCGCCGCCGCCTCCGCTGCGGCCGCCGCCGACGGGGCGTACGACGACGAGGACGACCTGCTGGACGACGACCTCGCCGACCCCGAGCCCAGCATGGACACCTCCCCCGTCCCCACCGCCGACTGCGCCACCCCGACCCCGACCGAACGCCCCGGACACACCGTCCTCGTGGTCCTCGCCACCGAGGACGGCGACGTCACCGCCCAGCCCGCCCGCTACTCCTGCGACGAGGCCCGCTACGAGGGGACGGGGACGCCGGCCCGCTACGGCTTCGCGACCGCCGGGGTCGAGGCCACGCTCGTCGACCGCCCGCACGGCGACCCGACCAGAACCGTCCGGCTGGAGGACGTGCTCGGGCACCTGGAGGACTGCCTGGCCGAGCACGAACCCGACGACGCGCCGTACGGGTGCTACGGCAACGTGTACGACGTGGTGCTGGACTCGCACGGGCGGATCATGCGGATCGGGGAGCTGGTCGAACCGTGATCCCGCCGTGGACCGGCTGGGCTCGGGACCGGGTCAGGATCGGCTCGGGACCGGCTCGGAACTGACTCAAGATCGGCTCAGGACCGGTTCGGGACCGGTTCAGGACCGGCTCGGGACCGGCTCAGGACCGGCTCGGGACCGGCTCAGGACCGGTTCAGGACCGGCTCGGGACCGGCTCAGGACCGGTTCAGGACCGGTTCAGGACGGGGCGACGAGGCCGAACTCGTAAGCCTGGATGACCAGGTGGACCCGGTCCCGGGCGTCCAGCTTGGTGAACAGCCGGGCCACGTGCGCCTTGGCGGTGGCCACGCTGATGGTCAGCTCCTCGGCGATCTCGCCGTTGGACAGCCCGCGGCCGACCAGCGTCAGCACCTCGCGCTCACGGTCGGTGATCCCGTCGACCGTCGCCCGGCCGGACCGGGCGGCGGCGGGCTGCGGGCGGGCGGCGAACTCGCCGATCAACCGGCGGGTAATGCTCGGCGCGATCAGGGCGTCCCCGGCGGCGACCACCCGGACGCCGTCGAGGATGGTCTCCAGGGCGAGGTCCTTGACCAGGAAGCCGGCCGCCCCGGCCCGCAGCGCGCCGTACACGTAGTCGTCGTCGTCGAAGGTGGTGAGGACGAGGACGTGGGTGGGCAGGTCGGGGTCGGCGGTGATCCGGCGGGTGGCCTCGATGCCGTCCATGCCGGGCATCCGGATGTCCATCACGGCGACGTCGGGGCGCAGCCGGCCGACCAGTTCCACCGCCTCGGCGCCGTTGCCGGCCTCGCCGACGACCTCCAGGTCCGGGGTGTCGGCGATGAGCACGCGCAGACCGGTGCGGATGAGCGGCTGGTCGTCGACCAGGACGACACGGATCACGGGGAGACCTCCACGGGGAGCGGCAGTCGGGCGGCGACCTGGAAGCCGCCCGCGGGGCGCGGGCCGGCGCTGAACTCGCCGTGCAGCAGGCCGACCCGCTCGCGCATGCCGGCGATGCCGTAACCGGAGCCGGCGGACGGCCCGGCAACTCCGGCGCCGAGGTCGACGACGGTGACGGCGACCTCCTCGGGGCCGTAGTCGACGGTGACCCGGCAGTCCCGGGTGCCGGAGTGCCTGACCACGTTGGTGACCGCCTCCTGCACGATGCGGTAGGCGGCGAGGTCCACCTCGGGCGGCAGCGGGCGGGGCTCGCCGAGGCGGGTGAGCGCGACCCGCACGCCCGCGCCGGCCGTCTGCTCGACCAGCCGGTCCAGCTCGCCCAGCCCCGGGGCGACCTCCATCGGCGCGGACTCCGGTTCGCCCTGGCGCAGCGCGCCGAGCATCCGGCGCAGCCCGGCCAGGGTCTCCCGGCTGGTCGCCTCGATGGCGTTCAGCGCGTTGCGGGTCTCGGCGGGCTGGGTGTCCATGACCCGGCTGCCCATCCCGGCCTGGATCGCGATGATGCCGATGCTGTGGGCGACCATGTCGTGCAACTCGCGGGCGATCCGCAGCCGTTCGGCGGTGATCGCCTGCTCGGTGGCGCGGCTGCGCAGGGCCTCGGCGTGCACGCGGTTCTGCCGGACGGTGTTGCCGACCAGCCAGGCGATCGCGGCGGTCGAGGCGAACGCGGCCTGGGCGACGAAGTCGGTGTGGTAGTCGTTCGCCACCCGCCAGACCGCCAGGACGGCCACCATGGCGACCGGCATCGCGGCGGCGCACAGCGACACGGCCCGGGTGCGGGTGGCCGTGCAGTAGCCGATCGCCACCTCGGCGAGCAGCAGTTGCACCACGGCCGTCTCCTGGATCCGCATGCCGATCGTGAAGACGCACGCCGCCAGCGGGATCGCCACCGCCAGCAGCGGCAGCCGGACCAGCAGCGACGCCATCAGGACCGTGACCACCGCGGTGACCAGCAACGGCATGTCCTCGAAGTTGCCGTTGTAGCGGAACAGGTGGGCCAGCTCGTCGCTCCGCTGGAAGCCTCGGAACGTGATGACGGCCACCCAGAACGCCGCCACCCAGACGCCCGGCGGCAGGCGCCTGAGCAGGGGCGGACGAGGGTTGGTGATCATCGCCCGATGGTAGCGGCGGCCCGTGCGGCGGCACATCGGCCCGAGGGCGTAATCCCCCGGGCCAGTGCGGCGGCCGGCGTTGTGGCCCGCGGCCCGATGCCCAGCCGGGGCCTCGGACGGCACCGTTGTCCCCGTGATCGAGATCGAGCGACTGACCAAGCGGTACGGCGCCACCACGGCCGTCGACCAGTTGACCTTCACCGTCCGGCCGGGCACCGTCACCGGCTTCCTCGGCCCCAACGGCGCCGGCAAGTCCACCACGCTGCGGATGATCCTGGGGCTGCACACCCCGACCGAGGGGTCCGTCACCGTGGACGGCGCGCCCTTCGCGGACCGGCCGCGCGGACTGCGCCACGTCGGCGCCCTGCTGGACGCCCAGGACGTGCACGGCGGGCGCAGCGCCCGGGCCCACCTGTCGGCGCTCGCCCGCGGCAACCGCATCCCGCTCCGGCGGGTGGACGAGGTGCTCGCCGAGGTAGGCCTCGGCAAGGCCGCCGGGCGCCGGATCGGCGGCTACTCGCTGGGCATGAAGCAGCGGCTCGGCATCGCCGGCGCGCTGCTCGGCGACCCGCCGGTGCTGCTGTTCGACGAGCCGCTCAACGGCCTCGACCCGGAGGGCGTGCTGTGGGTGCGCGGCCTGTTCCGCCGCCTCGCCGAGGAGGGGCGGACGGTCTTCGTCTCCAGCCACATGATGGCCGAGATGGAGCACACCGCCGACCGGCTGGTGGTGATCGGCCGGGGCCGGCTGATCGCGGACGAGAGCCTGGCGGAGTTCTCCGCCCGCAACGCCGTCACCAGCGTGGCCGTCCGGACGCCCGAACTGCCTTCGCTCGCCGAGGTGTTGCGGACCGAAGGGGCGGCCGTACGGCAGGCGCAGGAGCCGGACGGCGCGGTGGTGACCGGGCTGCCCGCGGCCCGGATCGGCGAACTCGCCCTGCGGCACGGCCTGGTGCTGCACGAGCTCGCCACCCGCACCTCGTCCCTGGAGTCGGCGTTCATGTCCCTGACCGCCGACAGCGTCGAATACCCGGCAGGAGATGCCCGATGAGTACCGCCACCCTCGCCCCCGCCCGCCCCCGCACCCGCCCGGCCGAACCGCGGCCCCGGTTCGGCGACCTGCTTGCCGCCGAGTGGATCAAACTGCGCTCGCTGCGGTCCACGTACTGGGTGCTGGCGCTCGCCTCGCTGGCCGCGATCGTGGTCAACCTGAACGCCGTCCACACCGACCTCACCTACATCGACCACCCCCGCCCGCCGGTGCCCGGCTTCCCGCCGTACCGGTACGACCCGCTCTTCCACGGCCTCAGCAGCATCTCCGGCGCCCTGATGGCCGTCGCGGCCGGCAGCCTCGGCGCGATCACCGTGTTCGGCGAGTACACCACCGGCATGATCCGCACCACCTTCGCCGCGGTGCCCGACCGGCGGGGCGTGGCCGTGGCCAAGGTGGTGCTGGTCGCCGGCCTCACCTCGCTCGCCGGGGCGGTGGTGTCCGCGGTGTCCTTCTTCGGCAGCAACGCCATGCTGGCCTCCCGGCACGTCGGGCTCTCCATCACCGACGAGGGTTGCCTGCGGGCCGTCCTCGGCTACGCGGCGATCGTGCCCGTCTGCGCGCTGATCGGGATGGCCCTCGGCGCCCTGCTGCGGCACGCCACCGCTTCGATCGTCTCGCTGGTCATGCTGCTGTTCATCGTGCCGATGCTGTTCGGCGGCGACCGCTACCGCTGGCTGAAGGAGATCGGCAACCACCTGCCGCTCGCCGCCGAGGGGAGGCTGACGATCAACCCCAACTCCTCGACGACGATGGGCAAGTACGCGCCGAGCGTGCTCGACTCCTGGATCACCCTGGGCGCCTGGGCGGCCGTCGCGCTGGCGGCGACGGTGGTCCTGATGCGGCGGCGGGACGTCTGAGCCGGACGGAAGCCGGGTGTCAGACGGCCGAGGCCGCCGCGGCGGCCGCCTTGGCGCGGAAGGCGCCGAGGGTGGCGGCGGGGACGCCGCAGGCCGGGAGGAAGGCCTCGGCGCCGCCGTGGCGGGTGCGGACGCGGTCGAGGAAGACGGCCATGGCCTCCGCCGGGGCGTCGAGGAGCGGGGCGGGGATGGTGAGTTCGCGGCCCTCGGAGTCGGTGACCCGGGCGCCGCGGGCGTTGAGCGCGGTGCGGTGGCGCTCGGAGAGGCCGGCGAAGATCTGCGGCAGGGCGTCGGCGGTGCGGGCGTAGTCGGCGACGATCCGCTCGGCGGGCACGCCGAGGAGGTCCAGCAGCAGGGCGGTCAGCAGGCCGGTGCGGTCCTTGCCGGCGGCGCAGTGCAGGAGGACAGCGCCCGGGCGGGCGGCGGCCTCGACGGCGGCGGTGACGGCCTCGGGCGCGGACTCGGCCAGCAGCACGTAGTAGTCGCCGAGGTCGGCGGCGGTGGCCATGGTGCGCATCCGGGCGGCGAGGCCGTCGCCGGTGGGGTTCACCGGGGCGGCGACGACGGCTATCCCGGCGGCCTCGGCGGCGGCCCAGTCGGCGGGGTCGGTCTCACGGGTGTCGCGCAGGTCGACGATGGTGCGGATGTCGCAGGCGCGCAGCTGGGCGACGGTGGCCTCGTCGGCGGCCGGGAACGGCTGGGCGGAGCGGTACAGCACGCCGGGGCGGATCCGCCGGCCCTCGGGGTCGCCGAGGACGGCGGAGTCGCGGAAGTTGACCAGGGACATGCGCGGGGCCTTTCGGTGGGGCCGTGGGGAGGGGCCGGGCATCCAGACGTGCATCAAGACATCTAGATGTCTAGTCCCTCCCCGGGGTGCGGGGCAAACCACAGCCACCCGCACCCCTCCATCCCACCCCCGCCGACCGGTCCCGTCGACCGGAGGGAGGGGACGGGGCGGGCGGGCGGCGGGCCCCGCGGTGGACGGGCCGCGGGGCCCGGCCGTGGGCTGGCTGCGGGCCCGGCCGTGGGCGGGCTGCGGGCGGCGGCGGGCTCGGGGTTCGTAGGATCGGGCATGTGGCGACGAACCCTCCCAACACCCCGCTCTACCGACGGCTGGCCCGGCGGCTCCAGGAACGGATCGACGCCGGCGCGTACCCGGCGGGCGCCCGGCTGCCGAGCGAGCCCGAGCTGAGCGCCGAGTTCGGGGTGAACCGGCTGACCGTCCGGCAGGCGGTGGCGGAGCTGGAGCGGGCCGCCGTGGTGGAGATCCGGCGGGGCGTGGGCACGTTCGTCCGCCCGCCGGCCGTCCGCGTCTCGATCGCGGTGGACCCGCGCAGCCAGCGCTTCGACCTGGGCAGCGTGCACGCCGCACTCCCCGACACCGGCGACGGCGAGTTCGTGCTGGGCACCCCGCCGGTGGCCGGGTCGGCGGAGGACGAGGAGGCGGCCCGGCAACTGGGCCGGGCGCCGGCCGAGCTGTCCCGGGTGGACACGGTGATCCGACTCGGCGGGCGGGCCCGGGCCGTGTGCAGCTACTGGGTGCCGTTCGGCCCGCTGCCGGACGCCCTGGTGCGGCCCGGCCGGCCCGGGAACCTGGTGCTGGACCTGGCCCGCGCGGCCGGGGTGGAGCTGGAGTACGACTGGCGGGCGTTCGGCGCGATCGGCGCGGACCTGGCCGACGCCGAGCTGCTGGGCGTCCCGCCGGGCACCCCGCTGCTGGTCCGCGAGGGGGTCAGCTGCACCCCGGACGGCGCCCCGGCGCTGTACGTCCGGCGGCGGATCGACGGCAGCAGCGCGCGCTTCGTCCTGAACTTCCGCGAGCCCCGGCCGGAGCCGCCTGCCGACCCTGCGGCCGACCTGCCGCCCGGACCTCCGCCCGGCCCGCGATAGCGCCAGGTCAGCCGCCCACCCCGCACCGTTCGGCGTCGTATCGATCCTGCTAAAGTTCCGCGCCGGATCATCACGCGTCACGGGGGGCGGAGTACCGCGGTGTCCGAGGGGACCGAGCACGACATACCCACCGAACTCGCCGAGGTCTACCTCGGGCTGCTCGCCGACGCCTCCCGCACCGGGAGGCTGCTGCGCCGGGACGAACTGGAGTGCCTGCGCACGCTGGGCGAGCACTGCGCCGAGGCCGGGTACGGGCTGCGCGACGTCGTCGCGCACTGCCTGGCGGCCACCCGGCGGGCCTGGCAGGTGCTGCCGGGCATCACGGCGGCGGGCGGCGTCGGGGAACTGCGCCGGATCGGCGACGCCGTGCTCGCGGCGACCGAGGCCGCACTGGCCGCGCTCGGCGAGGGACACGAGCGCGCGCAGCGCATGGCGGTCCGCCAACAGGAGTCCGCGCGGCGCGAGTTCATCGACGACCTGCTGTACGGCCGCAGCGACCTGGGCCTGCTGGCGGAGCGCGCCGAGCGGTTCGGGCTGCGGCTGGCGGGCTCGTACGCGGTGGCGGTGGCCGTCGGCGACACGCCGTACGCGGACGTCCACCCGCTGGTGCACCGGGTGGAACGGGAGCTGGTCGGGCGGTTCGGCGAGCGGGACGTCCTGCTCGCCGGCAAGGACGGCCGGCTGGTGTGCATCGCCCCGGACACCGAACGCGCCGTCCTGGAGGCCTTCGCCGACCTGGCGCTGCGCCCCGGCCCCGGCTACCGCCCGGTGCTGCGGGTGGCCACCGGGCGCCGGCACTCGGGGGCCACCGGGGTGCTGCGCAGCTACGAGGAGGCGCTGGGCGCGCTGGACTACGCGGACCGGCTGGACCTGCCGGCGCGGCAGCTGAAGGCCGAGGAACTGCTGGTCTTCCCGGTGCTGATGCGCGACCGGGCGGCGATGGCCGACCTGGTGCGCAGCGTGCTGGGCCCGCTGACCGAGGCGCGCGGCGGCGCCCGCCCCCTGCTGGACACCATCGCGGTGCAGGCGGAGGCCGCGTACGTGAACGCGGAGGCGGCCCGGCGGCTGGGGCTGAGCGTGCGCACGCTCGGCTACCGGCTGGAGCGGATCAAGGCGCTGACCGGCTACGACCCGTCGGACGCCCTGCAACGGTTCACCCTGGAGACGGCGGCGATGGGGGCCCGGTTGCTGAACTGGCCGGAGCAGCCGCTGTAGGCGCCGGCCAAACGCCCCCGGGCGGTGCGTTCCAGGGTGTCAAAGGGCCGTAAAGATTGCCGGATCCTGGCAATGTGCGAACGACCCCTCCGCTGTCACGATCTCCATGGCGCCGAGGTGCGGTGCCGTGGGAACAGCGGGGGAGCGTGGCCGGGATGGGGGGATTCGTCGCGGCCGCGCTGGCTTTTCCGACGGCGCTGTTCAGCTTCGCGCTGGTGGTGGTGGTCGGGTACTGGCTGCTGATGCTGGTCGGCGGCCTGGGGTTCGACGCCCTGCACGGGGGACACGGCGTCGGGCATGCCGGTCACGTCGGCCATGCCGGTCACGCGGGCGACCTGGGCCACGGTGCCGGGGGGCACGCGACCCACGGGGGGCACGGGGGACACGGGGCCCAGGACGGGCACGGCGCCGACGGCGGGGGCGCCCACCACCACGGAGGCGTGCTGGGCGCGCTGGGGCTGGGCGGGGTGCCCGTGACGGTGGCGGTGTCGCTGCTGGTCGCGCTCGCCTGGTTCGTCAGCCTGGCCGGCACCGTCCTCACCTCGGGGGCACCGGCGCGCGGCGGCGTGTTCGCCGTCGCGCTGGTCGCCTCCTGGGCGGGCACCCGGCTGCTGGTCCGGCCGCTGTCCCGGCTGTTCCCCGAGGACCGTCCGGCGACCAGGGGGGACTTCGTCGGCCGCGTCTGCGTGATCCGCACCGGCCGGGTGACGGCCGACTTCGGGCAGGCGGAGGTCACCGCCGAGGACGGCTCCACCGCGACCGTCCAGGTCCGCACGCTCACCGAGGAGCCCGGGCTGGCGGCCGGCCGCACCGCCCTGATCTTCGACTACGACGCCGACGGCGAGCACTTCCTGGTGGCGCCGTTCGACCCGGCGCTACCGGGCGGCTGACTCCCCCGGGCGTCCCCTTACCCTCTTTCACCCCGTTTGTCTCGCTCGTTCCGCTTTCGTCCGCTCGACTTCGCACCATCTCGTCATCTCGTCAAAGGACTCCGTGATGGACACCATCGCCGTGGGTTTCGGCATTCTCGTCGCCGTCGTACTGCTCATCGTGCTCGCCATGCTGCTGTTCGTGGGCCGCTTGTTCCAGAAGGTCGAGCAGGGCAAGGCGCTGATCGTCTCCCGCACCAAGAAGGTGGACGTCACCTTCACCGGCGCGATCGTCCTCCCGGTGCTGCACAAGGCCGAGTTGATGGACATCTCGGTGAAGACGGTGGAGATCCACCGCGCCGGCCGGGACGGGCTGATCTGCCGGGACAACATCCGGGCGGACATCCGGATCTCCTTCTTCGTGCGGGTGAACAAGACCGTCGAGGACGTCATCAAGGTCGCGCAGGCCATCGGCACCGCCCGCGCCAGCGACCCGTCCGCGATCCAGGAGTTCTTCGCGGCCAAGTTCGCCGAGGCGCTGAAGACCGTCGGCAAGCAGCTCGACTTCACCGACCTCTACACGCACCGGCACGAGTTCCGGGACCAGATCATCGCGGTCATCGGCACCGACCTCAACGGCTACACCCTTGAGGACGCGGCCATCGACCACCTCGAACAGACCCCGATGAACCAGCTGGACTCCGACAACATCCTCGACGCCCAGGGCATCCGCAAGATCACCGAGCTGACGGCGATCGAGCACGTGCGCACCAACGAGTACCAGCGCACCGAGGAGAAGGAGATCACCCGGCAGAACGTGGACGCCCGGGAGGCCGTCCTCGAACTCCAGCGCCGCCAGGCCGACGCCGAGATCCGCCAGCGCCGCGAGATCGAGACCCTGCGGGCCACGGAGGACGCGGTGATCGCCCGGGTCCAGGAGGAGGAGCGGCTGAACGCCCAGACCGCCTTCCTCCGGACCGAGGAACTGCTCGGCGTGCAGCGCGAGAACCAGGCCCGCGAGGTCGCGGTGGCGCAGAAGAACCGCGAGCGGGTGATCGCGGTGGAGAACGAGCGGATCGAGAAGGACCGTCTGCTGGAGGTCATCGGCCGCGACCGGGAGACCGAACTCGCCACCATGGCCAAGCAGAAGGAGGTCGAGTCCCGCCGGCGGGAGGTCGCCGACGTGGTCCGCGAGCGGGTGGCGGTGGAGCGGACCGTCGCCGAGCAGGAGGAGGCCGTCAAGACGCTGCGCGCCACCGAGGACGCCGAGCGCACCCGCCGCGCGGTGATCATCCAGGCCGAGGCGCAGGCGCAGGAGAAGCTCGTCAAGGACATCAAGGCCGCCGAGGCCGCCGAGCAGGCCGCCTCGCACAAGGCCCGCGAGTCGCTGGTGCTGGCCGAGGCCCGCCAGCAGGCCGCCGAACTGGACGCCACCGCCAAGATCCGGATGGCCGAGGGCATCCGGGCGGAGGCCGCCGCCGAGGGGCTGGCCCAGGTGCAGGTGCGCGAGCAGGAGGCCGCGGCGGTGGAGAAGGTCGGCCGCGCCGAGGCCGCCGTCCAGGCCGAGAAGGCGAAGGCCGCCGCGCTGGAGATCGGCGCCAAGCTGAAGGCCGAGGCCGAGGGCCTCACCGAGAAGGCCGCGGCGATGGCGAAGCTGGACGAGGCCTCGCGCGGGCACGAGGAGTACCGGCTGCGGCTGGCCGCCGAGAAGGACGTCCGGCTGGCCGGGCTGGACACCCAGCGGCAGATCGCCGAGGCGCAGGCCGCGCTGGTCGCGGCCGGGCTGGAGAAGGCGAAGATCGACATCGTCGGCGGGGACGGGGTGTTCTTCGACCGCCTGGTGCAGTCGGTGACGGCCGCCAAGAGCGTCGACGCCTTCGTCGGGCACTCGCAGACCGCCCAGGCCCTGGCCGGGCCCTGGCTCGACGGCAGTGCCAGCTTCACCGAGGACCTCACCCGGGTGCTGTCCTCGGTGTCCACGGCGGACGTGCAGAACCTGACGGTGTCCGCGCTGCTGATGCGGATGATCGGCGCCGGAGGCGGCGAGCAGGCCGGGCAGTTGCGGCAACTGCTCACCTCAGCGCAGAAGTTGGGGATCGCCGAGACGTCGATCGGGGCGCTGGCGTCGGTCAACGGCTCCAAGTGAGCGCCTGAGTCGCCTGAGTCGCCTGAGTACCCGATCTCCTGAGCAGTCGAGAAACCGAGTAGTTGAGGAACTGACGTGGTGGACGCCCTCGCCGCCCGGCTCGACGCCGGCACCTATGAGGTCCTGCGCGGCCGACTCGCCCGGTCCGCCGCCGAACTCGCCGACCGCGCGCAGGCGTTGAACGCCCGCCGGGTCGAGGAGTTCGGCGGCGGGGAGCTGCGGCTGGTCGGCACCGGCCGGCTCACCACCGGCCGGGCCTGCCTCCCGCAGGACCTCACCGCCGCCGGTGGGCTGCTGCTGCTCGGCACCCGCCCGGGCAGCGCGCCCGACACCGCCGCCTCCGCTTCCACCGTCTCCGCCACCATCTCCGCCTCCGGCTCCGTTTCCGCCGGCGCCCCGTCCGAGGGCTCCCCGGGTGCCGGGCCGCTCGGCGAGGTCCTGAGCGTCCACCACCCCGACCTCACCCCCGCCCCCACCGAGGGCACGCTGCTGGACGACCCGCGCCTGCGCCAGGACCTCGCCGACCTGCACCGCTACTTCCGCGACGCCCGACTGGAACGGCTGCGCCCCGTCAGCGGCCGCCTGCTCGCCGTCTTCCGCACCGGCCCCGCCGCCGCCGACGTCCGGGTGCTGCGCTGGCGCCCCGTCGACGACCTCGCCGACGACGGGCACCCCGCCTACCAGGACGGGCGCGGCGAACGCGACCACACCGCCGCCGACGGCCAGCAGCTCGCCTGGACCACCCTCACCCGGGACGACCAGCTGCCCGCCGCCCCCGGCAGCCCACCGCGCGCCGACCTCGGCGGCGAACTCCGGCTCGGCATCGACGGCGGCCGGTTGACCGTCACCGCCCCCGACGGCCGCGAGCTGCACCGCGAACCCCTCGCCGAGGCCCTGCAGACCCTCGCCGACGCCCAGATCGCCCACGCCCGGCTCGGCACCCTGCTGCTGGTGCGCGTGCGCCCGTACCAGGAGGAGACCGTCCGGCACCTGGTCTGCCACCTGCCCACCGGCCGGGTCACCCGGATCGACGCACTCGGCCAGGCCTGCCTGCGGCTGCCCGCCGACCAGGGCGTGGCCTTCCCCGGCGGCTGCCACCTCGCCGACGGCACCGTGCGCAGCTACGACCAGCCGGTGGACGGCCTGGCCTACGAGCGCACCCTCGTCTCGCCCAACGGTGAGGACGTGCTGTACGAGTTCCGCTCCCCCGCCGACGGCCGCGCCCTGCTCCAGCCGTACAACAGCGTCCGCCAGGAGGCCGCCGCCCCGCTGCCCTGCCAGGGCTACGCGCTGCTCGCCGACGGCACCCTGATCGCCCTCCGCCCGGCCGAGGACGGGCCCACCCGGCTGCACCCCGTCCAGCTGTGGCAGACCCCGTTCACCAGCGAGCGCCACGCGGCCGCGCAGCCGCCCGGCACCGGCCCGCTCGCCCGGATCGGCAACGCCGACCTCGTCCGCGGCCTCGCCGACTGCCTCTCCCTGGCCCGGCTCGCCGCCGCCGGCGCCGACACCCCGGCCGGCCACCAGGCCGTCCTCGCCGCCTGCACCCGCACCGCCGACCGGCACCACTGGCTGGGCCAGCCCGGCCTCGGCGACCTCGCCGCCCCGCTCGCCGAGATCCGCGACACCGCCCGGCAGGTCATCGCCGAGTACGAGGCCGTCGCCGAACTCACCGCGCACGCCGCCCGGCAGACCGAACAGGCCACCGAGCACGTCGAAGGCCTGCTGCGCACCGCCCGCGGCGAGACCCTCGCCGACGCCGCCGAATGGGTCGACCGGCTCGCCGGGCTGCGCCGCGCCCAGGGTCGGATCGAGGCGCTGCGCGACCTGCCGCGCGCCGACCCCGCCCGGATCGACGCGCTCGCCGCCCACCTCGCCGACGGCCTGACCGAGGCCGCCGCCCGAGCCGTCGGACACCTCGCCGAACCCGAGGCCTTCGCCCCGCACCGCCGGCGCGCAGGCGAACTCGCCGACCGCTGCGCCGCCCTCGCCACCGCCGCCGAAGCCGAGCCGCTGGGTCTCCAGATCTCCGAGCAGAGTGAGGCGTTGCAGACCGTCTCGGAGCTCGTAGGCACCCTCGACCTGGCCGACGCCACCACCCGCACCGCCATCCTCGACCGGCTCGCCGACGTCCTCGGGCTGCTCAACCGCGCCCGCGCCGCCCTCACCGTCCGCCGCCGCGACCTGCGCACCCGCGAGGCCGCCGCCGAGTTCGCCGCCGAAACCGCCCTGCTCGCCCAGGCCACCACCGCCGCGCTCGCCGCCGCCGACACCCCCGAGGCCTGCGACGACCAGCTCGGCCGACTCCTGCTGCGGATCGAACAGTTGGAGACCCGCTTCGCCGACGCCGACCCGGCGCTGGGCGAACAACTCGCCGACCGGCGCACCGGAATCCACGACGCCCTCACCGCCCGCCGCCAGCACCTGCTGGAGGAACGGGCCCGCCGCGCCGACCGGATCGCCGCCTCCGCCGAACGCATCCTCGACACCCTGCACCGGCGGCTCACCGCCCTCGACACCGCGGCCGAGATCGACGCCGCCCTCGCCGCTGACCCGACCGCCGTCAAACTCCGCGACCTCGCCGCCCAGTTGACCTCGCTCGGCGACCGGGTCCGGGCCGAGGAGCTGACCGGACGGCTGCGCGCCGCCCGCAGCCGCGCCCACCGGGCCCGGCGCGACCGCGCCGAACTCGCCGGCGACGGCCCCGGCACCCTGCGGCTGGGCCGCCACCTGTTCGCCGTCACCACCCAGCGGCCCGAACTCACCCTCGTCCCCTGGCGCGGCCGCCCCGCCTTCACCCTCACCGGCACCGACTACCGCTCCCCCGTCACCGACCCGGCGTTCGCCGCCACCGAGCGCTACTGGGGCCGGCCGCTGCCCTCCGAGACCCCCGCGCTCTACCGGTCCGAATACCTCGCCGCCAGCCTGCTACTGGCCGCCGAACCGGACGGGCTGGACGCCCTGCGCGACACCCTGCGCACCGAGGACGACCTGCTGGAGTTCGTCCGCCGCGCCGCCGAACAGCGCCCGGACGAGGGCTACCAGCGCGGCGTCCACGACCACGACACGGCGCTACTGCTCCGCGCCCTGCTCGAACTCCACGCCGAGGCAGGCCTGTTGCGCCACCCGGCGGCCGCCCGGGCGGCCGCGCAGCTGTACTGGGCGCACGGCGCCGACGAGCGGCAGCGACTGGTCTGGCACACCCGGGCCCGCTCGCTCGCCCTCGCCCTCACCCTCGCCCGGCAGGCCTTCGTCGCCGCACCGGACCCGACCGCGCCGGGCCCGACCGCTCCGAACCCGACAGCATCGGACCCGACCGCGCCGGACCCCACCGCGCCGGCCCCGGCCGCACCCGCGGCCCTGGCCGCGCTTTCCGTCCTGTCCGACGAACTGAGCTCCGCCGTCACGGAGTTCACCTCGCACCCGCAGCCCGCCGGCCCGTACCTGGTGGCCGAACTCGCCGCCGCCACACCCACGTTCGCGTACGCGCCGGGGGCCGCCGCGCTGCTCGACAAGTTCCACGCCGCACCCGAATCCGTCGGCCTCACCGAAGCGCTGGCCGCACTGCCCGCCGAACCCGCCCTGCTGCCCGCCAGGCGCCAACTCGCCCAGGCCTGGCTGGAGTCGAGCGCCGTCGACGCCCACCCCGGAGACCTCGCCGAGGCCGCCGCCGCGCTCCTCTGCCCGTCCCTGCCACGCCGACCCGCCGAAGGCGCCGCCACCACCCGCCTCACCGGACTGCTCGGCGACCACCCCCGGCTCCCGGGCGGCGCGCTCGACCTTCGCCTCGACGAACTCCTGACCCGCGTCGCCGAGTTCGCCGCCACCGAGGCCCCCGGACACCGCGCCTACCAGCGGCTGCGCGCCGACCTGCTGGCCGCCGAGCACACCCGGCTACGACTCGACCAGTACCGGCCGGCCCCGCTCAACGGCTTCGTCCGCAACCAGCTCATCGACCAGGTCTACCTGCCGCTGGTCGGCGACAACCTCGCCAAACAGCTCGGCACCGCCGACGCCGGCGGACCGGTCGACCGCAGCGGCCTGCTGCTCCTGGTCTCCCCGCCCGGCTACGGCAAGACCACCCTCGTCGAGTACCTCGCCGAACGGCTCGGCCTGCTGCTGGTCACCGTCAGCGGCCCCGCGCTCGGCCACCGGGTCACCTCCCTCGACCCCGCCGAGGCCCCCGACGCCACCTCCCGCCGCGAGATCGAGAAGCTCAACTTCGCCCTGCACGCGGGCGACAACGTGCTGCTCTACCTCGACGACGTCCAGCACACCTCGCCCGAGCTCCTCCAGCGCTTCATCCCGCTCTGCGACGCCCAGCGCCGGATCGACGGGGTGTGGGACGGCGAGGCCCGCGAGTGGGACCTGCGCGGCAAGCGCTTCGCCGTCGTCATGGCCGCCAACCCGTACACCGAGTCCGGCCGCCTCTTCCGACTGCCCGACATGCTCGCCAACCGCGCCGACGTCTGGAACCTCGGCGACGTCATCGCCGGGCGCGAGGACCTCTTCGCGCTCAGCTTCGTCGAGAACGCGCTGCCCGCCAACCCGCACCTGGCCCCGCTCGCCACCGCCGACCGCGCCGACCTGGACACCCTGCTGGCCCGCGCCACCGGCACCCCGGGCGGCACCCTCGCGGGTGCCTGGCCCGCCGCCGAGGCCGACCGGATGACCGCCGTCCTCGCCGGACTGCTCCACCTGCGCGGCACCGTCCTCGCCGTCAACCGGGCCTACCTGGCCTCCGCCGCCCAGGACGACCGCACCCGCACCGAACCCCCGTTCCTCCTCCAGGGCTCCTACCGCAACATGGCCAAACTCGCCCAGCGCCTCGACCCGGCCCTCACCCGCCCCGAACTCGACGCCCTCCTCACCGACCACTACCGCGCCGAAGCCCAGCCCCTCGGCGCCGACGCCGAAGCACAACTGCTGAAGCTGGCCGAACTCCGAGGCGGCCTCACCCCCGCCCAGGCCACCCGCTGGGAGGAGCTCAAGCGCACGTGGCGGGGGTGACGCGCCCGGCGGCGCTCCCCGCGTCAGCGGCCGGTTCGACCCCTCGGCGCCGCGCTACGGGGTCGACGCCTCGGCGTCGCGCTGGGGGGTCGACGCCTTGGCCAGCGGGGTCCGCCGCTCCGCCCAGGACACCAGCATCTCGCGGTCGATCAAGGTCGCGCCCACCGTCGGCAGGGCGGCGAACTCGCGCGCCGGCTTCGAGAACCCGCGGTTCGTCACGATGAGGATGATCCCGGCCTGGAACACCGCCCTGGCGCCGCCGAGCGCGTGCTGCACGACCGGCTGGCCGACCGTCGCCCTCGGGTCACCGGAGTGCTTGCACTGCACCATGAACGGGACGTTCAGGTCGGTGACCCCGAGGACGTCGCCGCCCATGTCACCGGCGCCGCCCTGCACCCGCGTGACGGTGAACCCGTCCCGTTCCAGCAGCGCCGCAACGGTGTGCTCGAAGGTCGTGAAGTGACCGTCGTCGATCTGCCCCAGGGTGATCGTGCTGCGCTTGGAGAACGCCTCGGTGGACATCCTTTCGTCGAGCATCCTCTCGTCGAACGTCCTTCCGTCCACCGTCCCGTCATCGTCCCGGTGCCACTGACGGCGGCCGAGCTTCGCGACCACCTCGACAGCGACGGCCCGCGCCTGCCGGTCGATCTCACCGAGGCCGAGGCCGTCCGCATCCCCCGGGGGCGCGGCCTCGCCACCGCTCTCCGCCGCCGCCTCACCCAGGCGTCCGGCCCAGTAGTGGCGCTCGAGGCCGCCGAGAGTCCTCCGCAGGCCGCACAGGTCGCGCTGCCACCCGTGGATCCGCAGCGCCAGCGATCCCAACCACTGGTCCAGGTCCGGGGGCGCCGGAAAGAGGCTGAGCTCCTCGGCCCGCACAGCCGCCCGCTCGATCAGGTCCACGGTGTCGATCACCGTCTCGATCAGATCGACGGTGTCGCGGAGCGACCGCCGGAACCCCTTCGCGCCGACGGTGTGCCGGACGAGCACCATCGACTCACTGCGGTACAGGTCGTCGAACCGGTCACGGTCCCGCTCGTACGAGAGCCACCGCTCCAGGGCCTCGACCGCCTGATCCACGAACCACCGCAGGTCGCCGTGCTCGTCGTCCTCGTACTCGTACATTCCGCCCCTCCCGTGAGCCACCGGGGGAAGCCTAGGCAACGGGTCCGACACTGCGAGCGGCGTCGTCCGACCGGCTGGCCGACGATCCGGCTGGGCAGCTGATCGGATCGCCGGCCGAAGCGAGTCAAAAAAATATGTAGACCGGTCTACATTTAACTGTTTGCTCGGACAGGCCGACTTCCTGTGCACGGCGCGCCAGGATTAAGTAGACCGAGCGACATATTCTTTCGCGCCGACCAGCGCCAACCCGCTGCCCGCCTACCGCCGACGGGCAGCCGCCAGCAGGGCGGGGACGGTGGCGAGCTTGACGCGGGGGCGGCCCTCGGCCTCGCCCCGGGCGCGCTCCGCCCGCTCCACGGCGCGCAGTCCCTTGAGCCCGACGGCGTCCGGGCGACGGTGGCGGACGAGGCGGTCGAAGTCCGCGCGGCTCGCCGCCGGGGCGGCCAGCGCGTGGGCCGCCGCATCGTCCAGGAGCGCGTCCACGGTCTCGCGGGCGCACGCCCGGTTGGCGCCGATCCCCCCGGACGGCCCGCGCTTGGCCCACCCCACCACGTACGTCCCTGGCAGCGGCCGCCCCGTCGCCGGGTCCACGACCCGCCCGCCCCGGTGCGCGACCGTCGCCGCCCGCTCGTCGAAGGGCAGCCCGGGCACCGGTACGCCCCGGTGCCCTATGGAGCGCACCACCAGGCCGGCCAGCAGCGTGTCCGCCTCCCCGGTCGGCTCGGCTGCCCGGCCGCCCGCGAGGGTGGTCCGGGCGACGGTCAGGCCCGTCACCCGCCCGCCCCCGGTGGACGCGCTGGGCCCGCCGGGTTCACCGGGTTCGCCGGGTTCGCCTGGCGGGGTGAACGCGGTGAGCGCGGTCGGCGCGGACAGGAAGCGCAGCACGATCCGCCGGCCCGGCGCCGGCCCGGCACCCCCGTCGAACGGCACCAGCGGCAGCCCGGCGAGCAGTGCGGCCCGCGCGTCCGACGCGGTCGGCGCAGCGGCCGTTCCGGCGGTCGGCGCAGCGGCCGCCCCGTCCTCCGTCCCGTCGGCCGGCGCGGCGATCGCCCTGGTGGCCGCCTCGATCGCCGCCCGCACCTCCGGGTGGTCCTCGACCACCACCTCGACGCCCGGCAGTTGCCGCAGCGCCAGGAACTCCGCCTTGGTCCAGGCGGCTTCGGCGGGCCCGCGCCGGGCGAGCAGCACGACTTCCCGCACCCGGCTGCGACGCAGTGCGGCGAGGGCGTGGTCGGCGATGTCGGTGGTGGCGAGCCGGTCAGGGTCGGTGAGCAGGATGCGCGCGATGTCGACGGCGACGTTGCCGTTGCCGATGACGACCACCCGTTCGGCGCCGGGCCCGGACAGCTCCACCGCGTCGGCGGGCACGGTCGGTTGGGCGTTGTACCAGCCGACGAAGGTGGTCGCGGGAAGGCTGCCCGGAAGGTCCTCGCCGGGGATGCCGAGCCGCCGGTCGGCGGCCGCGCCGACGGCGTACACGACGGCGTGGTGGTGGGCGGCGAGTTCCTCGTGGGTGAGGTCGGTACCGATGTCCACGTTGAGGTGCATCCGCAGCCTGGGGTCGTGGAAGACGCCGGCGAAGCTGTCCGCGATGCGCTTGGTGGACTGGTGGTCGGGCGCGACCCCGTGCCGCAGCAGGCCGCCGGTGACGGGCAGCCGGTCGATCATGGTGATCTCGGCGCCGGTGCTGCGCAGCAGTTCCTGCGCGGTGTACCCGGCGGACGGGCCGGTGCCGACGATGGCGACGCGCAGCGTGCCGATCCCGCCGGGCAGGCTGCGCGGGAAGGTGGGAGCGCGCCAGGCGTGGTCGTTGGGGTGGTCGCGGTACCAGTCGCGGTTGAGGTCGCCGAACACGGTGTCGGGCCCGCGCAGCCGGTCGACGGGGAACACCGCGTCCACAGGGCAGGCATCGGCGCAGGCGCCGCAGTCGATGCAGGCGGCCGGGTCGATGTACAGCATGTCGGTGGTGCCGAACTCCGGTTCGTCCGGGGTCGGGTGGATGCAGTTGACCGGGCAGACGGACACGCACGAGGCGTCGTTGCAGCAGGTCCGGGTGATCGCGTAGGCCATGGCCGGGGTGGGGTCCCTCGCTACAGGTGGTGAAGTGCGGGAGTCGGAGCCTTTGTTGACGTGCCGCGTTTGACGGTTCGCGCTTGACGTGCCGCATTTGACGCATCGTCAGAGCATGTGGATACGCCGGTAGATGGCGGCCGATCGGCTGGTGAGCAATCCGGTCTCGACGAGGAACGCGATCAGGTGCCGGGAGCTGGTGCGCATCATCGCCTTGCGGTGCTCGTTGGCCCGCACTTCGGCGATCGCCCGCTGGGTGTCGAGCCCGGCGGCCCGGTAGACCCCGGGGTGCACCATGCTGGAGACGATGACGTACGCGCCGACGGCGATGCCGGTGGCCGAGGTGCGGCGGCGGGCGGGGCCGGCGTGGCGCACCCGTTCGCGGATCTCCTGCCGGGCGAACTTCATGTGCCGCGACTCCTCGACGACGTGGATCCGGGAGGTGCCGCGGACGATGTCCAGGACGTTCTCGCCGCGCATCCAGTCACGCTGCATGACGTCGAGCACCTCTTCGGCCACCAGGATGCCGCCGTAGGCGAGTTCACCCTTCGCCAGGGCCTTGAACGCGCGCCCGGCCTGGGCGATGACCTTGTTCGGCCGGTACGCGGGGACGCCCATCTTCTCGCAGGCGCGGGCGAACATGATCGAGTGGCGGCACTCGTCGGCGATCTCGGTGAGCGCGAACTGGAACTCGGCGTTGGCGGGGTTCTTCAGGTACTGATCGCGCAGCACCATCTGCTGGAGGATCATCTCGAACCATATCCCGGTGTTCATGATCGAGCAGACCTCGTGCCGGGTGAGTGTGACCCGCTGGTGCTCGGTCATCTCGTCCCACAGCCGGGTGCCGTAGAGGGTGCTCCACTCCGGGTTGAGGCCGTAGTGGTCGGCTGGGAGCGGTGCGTCCCAGTCGATCTCGGTCGAGGGGTCGTAGGAGAGGGTCGCGGCGGACTCCAGCAGCCGCTTCGAGACGTCGTCGTCGGCCGCGGTGTGGCCGTGCGCACCCACCGCCCGCCCTGCCGCCGCGTTGGTGAGAGCCATGGCTGCCTCCAGATGCCTGCCCCTACGGGTGCCCGCTCACCCGCTTATTAGACGGACAGTACAATAAGAGCCCGCCGACGAGAACCCCCCGCGCAGCACCGGACGGGCGCACGACCACAACTCCCGCGTCCTTTCTCATCCATGGCCTCCCCCAGCCGCCCCCAGCCACCCCCTCCGCCCCCGGATACAGTGAGACGTGATCACCAACCAGCCCGAGGCGGGTCCGGAGCGCATCGCCCCCACCGGCGTACGGAACTTCCGCGACGCCGGCGGCGTCGGCTCCCTGCCGCGCGGCGTGCTGTACCGCTCCGCAGCCCTGCACAGCCTGCACGGCCTCGCGGCGGAGGGCGCGGACACGCTGCGGCGCCTCGGCCTACGGACGGTCGTCGACCTGCGCAGCGACCCGGAGGTGGCGGAGCGCCCGGATGCCGTCGACCTCGTCGACGCCCGGTACCTGCACGCACCGGTCTTCACCGAACGACGCTGGCCCGCCGACCAGTTGGAGCTGTACCCGCTGATGGCCGAGCGCGCCGGCGCGGCGGCGGTGGCCGTCCTGCGCCGACTGCTCGTCGGCGGGGGCGAGGCCGCGCCGGTCCTGGTCCACTGCGCCTCGGGCAAGGACCGCACGGGAGTCGTCGTCGCCGTCCTGCAGACGCTGCTGGGCGCCTCCGAGGCAGAGGTCCTCCAGGACTTCCTGCGCTCGAACGACGAACTGGGCCTGGCCAAACCGCCGCCGGCCGGGGCCGCGCACAACGCCCTGCCCGTACGCGAAGTGCATCTGCGGCGCGCGCTGCTGTCGATCCGGAGTCACCACGGATCGGTGGCGGAGTACCTCCTCGCGCACGGCGCGCAGGCGTCGGAGCTCGCCGAGGCACGGCGGATCCCGGCCTGAACGAGCAGCCGGGCAGGGGCCGTTGATTCCTCCGAACGGGCCCCCGCCCGGTGCTGCGCCGAGCCGTACCGCCCCTGGTTGCGCGCTACGCGGCGCCCAGCGCCTGCCGCAGCGCCTCGGCCGCCTCCGCCGTCGCCTCCCGGAAGCGGCGGCCGATGCCGAGGTAGCTGGCGTAACCGTGGATGAGGTCCGGCTGGCGGCTCAGGCGCACCGTCACCCCGGCCGCTTTCAGCGCCTCGGCGTAGGCCTCGCCCTCGTCCCGCAGCGGGTCGAAGCCCGCGGTGCCGACGTACGTGGGCGGAAGCCCGGACAGGTCGGCGGCGAGCAGGGGCGACAGACGCGGATCGGTCCGGTCGGCCGGCGCGGGCGCGTAGCGGTCCAGGAACCAGTCCATGTCCGCGCTGGTCAGGAAGAACCCGTCGGTGAACAGGTCGCGCGAGGGCCGCCGGACGGAGGCGTCGACCGCCGGGTACAGCAGCAACTGGAACACCGGCGCCGGACCGCCCCGCCGCACCGCCGCCTGTGTGGTGACGGCCGCCAGGTTCCCGCCCGCGCTGTCGCCGCCGATCGCGATCCGCTCCGGATCCGCGCCCAGGTCCGCCGCCTTGGCGTACGCGAAGTCGAACGCGGCCAGCGCGTCGTCCGCAGCCGCCGGGAACGCGTGCTCGGGCGCGCGCCGGTACTCCACCGACAGCACCCGCACCTGCGCCCGCTGCGCCAGGAACCGCACCACGTGGTCGTGGCTGGCCCGACTGCCGACCACCCAGCCCCCGCCGTGCAGGTACACCAGCAGCCCGGAACCCGCCGCCAGCCTGCCCGGCGTGTACAGCGTGGCCGCCAACTCGCCGTACTCCTGCGGGATTCCGACGTTCCGGACGGCTACCGGCTGGATCGTCGCCCCGCCCACCAGGTACCGCGCGTGCTCCATCGCCTCCCGCGACGGCCCGACCCCGGCGGGCAGCACCAGGGCGGCCTTCGACAGGCGCTGCAACTTGAGGATCAACTGCGCGTCCAGCGAGAGCACTTGACCGTCCCGCACCACCGGCGCGCCCGCGATCGCCCGCCGCAGCCCCTCCGGCAGCGCGTACGCGCCCCGGACGACGGCGGACTGGATCCGGACAGGGAAGGGAATCGCCATCTCTGCTTGCCTCCTGGAGCCTCACCCGGAGCCCTCGACCGGGGGCTGGGGCCGGGAGCCCATGATGGGCCCGGCCCACCCCGGGCGGAAGCCCCTCTCGACGCCCCCTTCACCCACCCTCGACCACCGACGCCCTCTCCGGCAAGAAATATGTAGACCGGTCTACAGTTTCTCCATCGCCGTTACTTCCACCGCCTCCATCCGCGCAGGAAGTCGACCAGGCCGACTTCCTGCGCGCACCACCCGGGCGGCGGCAAGGAATCAGTAGACCGACCGACATATTCTTCCCGAACACCCCTCCCACATCCGCGCCCCACCCACCCTTGCGCTGTCACCCTTCGGCCGGAGCCGGCGACGGGCCCTCCGCATGGGCGGGCGACTTCCTTCAGGAATCCTTCCGCGCCCGACCGGCCTGACCAGCCCGACCGCTCAGCCCGTCAGCCCCTCGGCCTCTCGGCCCCTCAGCCCGTCAGCCCGTCAGCCCGGCCCGGCTCGTCGGCGAGCGCCGGTCCTCGGCGTCGAACGCCGCCAGGGAGCGCGCTCCGGGCCCGAGGGCGGCTTCCAGCGCGCGCAGGACGTCACCGTCCAATCCCCCCACCGCCTCGGCGAGTTCCTCCGCCACGTCCCGGGTCAGCTCCGCCGCCACGACGTCCTCGGGCGCGCGCGGACCGAGCTTGCTGACGGCGGCGGCGGCGCGGGCGGGGGTGAGGAGTGCCGCGGCCTGGACCAGGAGCCAGGCGGGGACCCCGGCCGCGCCCTGCGGCGGCGGCAGGTACGGGCGGGCACCGTCGTAGCGCTCGTCCTCAGCGAAGGCCTGCTGCTTCACCTTCACCACCGGACGCGCGCCGCCCCCCTCGGAACCCGTCTCCCGCCAGGTGCCGGCGGGTTTGAGGACGTAGCCCTCGGCGAGGTTGTCGGCGAGTTCGGGGAGCCCGAGGAGCGCGGGGACCAGGGTGGGAAAGGCGGCCGGCAGTTCCTGGAGCACGGTGAGCGCACCGCGCCCGATCGAGGGGGCGCAGGCGAGTCCGGCGGTGCCCGCGGCGTCACGCAGAGCACGGTCGGAGATCCAGGACCGGCCCTCGGCGGTGTCGACGGTGGCGTCGAAGAGCAGCCACTCCAACCCCGGCGCGTACCAGACGCCGGTCTGTACGGGCTCGACTCCGGCGACGGCGGGCACATCGGGGTGCGGGTAGCACCCGCCGGCCAGTTCACCGTAAACAGTCACCACAGCGCCCCCACCTGCGCCCCCGCCCGCCGCCTCGCGCACCGCCGAGGCGAACCGGGCGGCCGCCACCGCCAGCGCCGGCCAGACCCGGCTGACGCCGAAGAAGCCGTCCAGCGCGTCCTCCCCCAGGAGCTCCCGCCGCTTGGCCGGACGGACCGCACCCCCCTCACAGACCACCGCGAAGTGCGCCCCGTGCACCTTCTCCACGGCAACCCACTCCCGGTTCCCGGACGCGGAGAGCCGCCCCCTCGCCGAGATCTTGGGGTACGGCCGCAACGCGGAGCCTTCGAACCTGGTGTCAGCCACACCCGAAATCATCGCCGCGAGCCCCACCCCCGGACAACGGAGTTTCACCTCCCCCCACAACCCCCGCTACGCGCAGCCCCAGCCATCACAGAGCGCCCGCGCCAGATGGGCCACCACAGGCCGGTGGGCCTCGACGCGGCGTCGAGGCCCACCGGCCTGCCTACAGGCTGTTCACGTTCTTCGGATCGGTTCAGCTCGCCCCACGGCGAGCGCCATCAAGGCGCGTGCTGCTCGTAGTTGAGGCTCCACTGCTGGTTGGCCTGCAGACCGGGGCAGTTCCAGATCCCGAGCCGGGTGCCCTGCTCGGTGGCCCATCCGGGCAGTTCGAGGCAGCGGCCACCGGGGTTGTCCGCGGTGACGGTGGCGGGGAGGTAGATCCGGCCGTCCGGGCGTACGGCCCACTTCTGGCCGGTGTTGCCCACGCAGCGGGACAGGATCAGGCCGGTTCCGTTACCGAGGGCGTTGCCCTTGGTGGAGACGCACCAGCTACCGGAACGGATGGTGCCGTCGGTGGCGAAGTTGAACCGCTGGTTGATGGTCTGCCAGCAGGCGTAGGCGGCGACCTCGGTGCCTTCGTTGGGGCCGCCGATGGAGTCGGCGCACAGCCAGTTCACCAGCTGGGAGTGGATGGTGACGCTGGAGTCGGAGAAGCCGGCGAAGGCCGGCGGGACGAAGCCGTCGACCTTGCCCTTGGTGCCGACGTTGCTCTTGCCCGCGAAGATGGCGATCGCGTTGCTGTTGTCCATGACCCAGAGGTCGGGGGTGCCGTCGTTGTTGAGGTCTCCGGCGCCGATCCGGGGGTAGTCGCCCGCCTTGACCGGCTGGCCGACGTCCAGCTTGATCCCCTGGCCGGGCTTGGTGAGGGCGGAGTAGTCGACCGTTCCGTCGGCCTTGTAGCCGAGTGGGTAGGCGAAGAGGTCACCCGTCGTGCGGTTCCGCGCCCAGATGGTGGTCTGGTAGGTGGGGTCGGTGGTGCCGGGGACGGCGGTCGCCCCGTTGGCCGCACCCGGGTTGAGCAGTTCCAGGTCGGCCCAACTGCCGGAGACGGCCGGGATGTAGGTGGCCGCGTCGAGGGAGTCGGCGAGGCCGTTGGGCTGGAAGAGGTAGAGGTTGTTGTTCTCCAGGGAGAGGATGGAGGTCTGGGTCATGATGACCTTGCGGGCTTCGTTGCCCGGCTCTCCTCCCACGGCCTCGCCGTCGGGCGTGCCGATCGCGATGACCTGCGAGGCGCCGCTCCAGTTCTTCTGGTTGTAGCCGGAGCAGGGCTTGCCGGTCTCGTAGGTCGTGCAGGCGGGCCGGTTGAGGGCGATCGGGGTCAGGGTGTCGAAGCGCCCGGTGCCGTTGTTGGGGATCAGGTAGAGGGCCTCGCGCAGCTTGGAGGTCGTGTCCTTGGTGTAGTGGGCGAGGATCTCGTCGACGGCCTGTCCGACGGCGAAGGTGCCGTGGTGGCTGACCTGGTAGTCGGACCAGGTGGCGCCGTAGTCCCGGTTTCCCGGGGCAGCGGCGGCGGGGGCGGCCAGGGACGTGGTGGGGTCGATGGTGCCGCCGATGACGCGCAGGTCACCGTTCCTGTCGACGGTGATGACGTCGGGCTTCTGGTCGTTGTCGACGTCGCCGAACAGGGGCTGGGTGTCGGGCTTCCAGGGGACGTAGAAGTTGTAGACGGCCGGCTGGCTGTAGTTACCGGCGTTGTCCATGGCCCAGGCGTACAGGGTGTTGGTGCCCCAGTCCCTGGGCTTGTAGGTGTACGGCTGGCCGGGGGGCAGGGTTCCGTTCTGGCCGCAGCGCCAGCCGACGACCGGGGTAGGGTCCGTGCTCACGCGCACGCAGGCGACGCCGGAGGCCTGGAGCCCGGCGCCGGGGGCGGGGTCCTCGGCGTTGATGGTGAAGGCACCCGGGTCGTTCATGTACTTGGCCGGGGTGGGGTTGGGGGTGCCCGACGGCGGGAAGTCGGTCGAGCTGATGCTGACGCGGGGGTTGGTCCTGTCGACGCGGAAGTAGCACCACGGGGTCATGGGCGAGGTGAGGATCTCGTCGGTGGCGCGTGCCGTCCAGCCGTACTGGTGGCCGTCCGACAGTGATCCCACGCCCACGGAGGGGCCGGGGTCATTGTAGCTGGTCCCCCAGCGTCCCTGAGTCCAGCTGAAATTGGCGTCGTTGTCGTCCCACATCTGGTAGTCGGTGTGGAGGGTCTGCCCGGCGGGCGAGTAGCTGTTGGCCGTGAGGTTGATGTTCTGGTTGCCGCCGATCCAGCCGGGGTTGTCCCAGGGGTGCGCGCCGCCGGTGGTGCACTCGGCGGCGCTGTTGTTCCAGGCGAAGCCGGGGGCGGGGCTGGTGCGCGGGTACCAGACGGTCGGAGTGATGTCGTAAGTGGTGGTGATGGAGGGATTGTTGGCGATGTAGTGCCGGTACATCATGTCCCACTCGTTGCCCATCGGGGCGATGCCGACGGTCCACCACGGCCACTGGCCGGCGATCGCCTGCTTCATCATGTCGGTCACGTCGACGGCCAGCGGGCCGGTGCCGGTGATCCACTGACCGTTGACCGTCGGGCAGTTCTCCATGACGACGGTCTTGCTGTCCCCGCAGGGCTGGTCGGTCCAGTTGGTGTGCTCGTGGATGGGCTTGGGAGCCGAGTACACCACGAGCGGCGTGTTCGTGCCCGGGCTGGAGGCGCCGGTGACCTGGAAGTTGAGGGTGGAGCTGTAGATGCTCGGCGGGCTCTCGGCGCCGCCGGGCTTGGTGTAGAGCACCGGGTTGATGCCGAACTGGAAGTAGGCGCGCTGGCGGCCCAGGTCACCGCAGTCCAGGCTCGGGTCACTGCTGTGGTAGCCGCAGTAGCCGGTGGCCAGGTTGCTCTTCTTGTTGAAGTTCTCCGCCTTCTTGTGGTTCTCCTGGACCTCCACCGATCCCTGGACCGAGCTCGTCGCCGCCACCAGGGACGGGTCGAGGTACCAGGGGCCGTCGCCGGATCCGAGGGCGTCGTGGTCCGGCGTCAGTTCGATCGCCGCGGGCGTGATCTTGGTGGTGATGGCGGCCACGTTCGCGCCGTCACCCGGTTCCTCGGCGGTCGACGGAATCCCGCTCGCACTCCCCGTGGGCGCGGGCGTCGGGGCGGCCGCCAACGCCGCACGCACCGAGTCCCTGGAAGCCCGGTCGGCGGTGGCGGTCGAAGGCGCGGGCTTGCTGGAGTCCCACTGCAGCGGTACGGGCGCGCGGAAGCGCGTGACACCGCTGTCGTCGACGACGGTGATGCCGCCGGACTGGTCCTTGGCCATGGACAGGCCCTGCGCGGAGACGGGGAAGGTCAGCGACTTGAGCGCCGCGCTCTCGGCGGCCTCCTTGGTCCGCACGATGATGGCGTCCCGCCAGCCGCCCTGGGACAGCGCGGTCAGCTGCAGGTCCACACCGGGGAGGACGTCGGCGTAGGTGGCGTTGGCGCCGGTCACGGACGGCTTGGGCAGGGCGAACGGGGCGTTCACCGCGAGGCTCTTGCCGTCGTCGGTCGTCACGGTGGCCATCGGGCCCGCCCCGCCGCCGGAGAACTTCAGCCCGGTCGTCGCGACGGCCGGGCTGAACGTGCCGTCGGCGTTGGCCCGCAACGTCGAGTCGATGTCCGCCCAGGCACCACCGCGCTTGGTCCGTACGGCCTGGGCGTTGTCGGTGCTGGTCAGCGTGCCGTCGGGGTTGGCGATGGTTCTGGAGGCCTCATTGGTCAAGGTCTCGACGGTGACCGGCTTGCCGGTCGTCTTGGCCTTGGCGAGCGCGTCCAGCATGGCCTGCTGCGCGGGGGTGCGGGCAGGTGCCGGTGACGAGGGGACGATCGGCGGCAGTCCACCCACCGGGCCGTGGGTCGGCGGGGCGGGGACGGTGTCGGCCGCGAGCGCCGCCGGCGCGCTGAGCAGGGCCAGGCTCAGGGCGCAGCCGGTGCCGAGGGCGGTCAGCGCGAGTATGCGCCTGCGTATGGACGGTGTCGGTGGTGTGTGCGCGATTGTGCGCGGAGTGCTGGTCATGCGGATTGCGGGGTCCCTCCCGGTCGGGCCGCACCCTCGATGGGGTGCGTTCGGGTGGGAACGATGCGTGCTGGCCTGTGGATCGGTCAAACCCTTTGTCGGTTCGTGCCGATGTGTCCGGATAAGCCGCGGATCGCGAGATCAAGACTTCATAAACATCTCATGTACAGCACCGGCGCGACCTGGTGGCGTGTCAGTGGGTGCACATATCGTCACCTCGATCCTGGCACATTCCTGTCCATATGACGTTGTGTCGACAATGAGTGAGGAGAAACCACTGTGGTGGTTTGGCCTGCCCGGAAACGGGCCGGAAGACGAATAGGCGGCCGATGGCGGTCGCCGGCTGTGGCGGCCCTGGTCGCCCTGACACTGACCGGGGTGAGCGTGCCGCCGGCGGTGGCATGGACCTACCCCGAGCCCGAAGGGGAGGTCTGGGCTCCTCCTAACACGCCCCTGGGAAGCGCGACCCCCTCCGTCAAGGGACACGATGCACAGCCGCCAGGCGCCAAGTCGGAGGGCAAGGCGGCGAACTGGAAGCCGGAGACCGCTCCGCCGATCGTCACCGGCACCGCGACGGTCGTGCTCGGCTCCGACAGCGCCGAGGCCGAGGCTGCCCGCAGGGCGACCGGTGGGGCTTCGCCCGCCTCCGGTGGCATGACCGGAACCAAGGCCGGAGATCTGGCTGTCCGGGTCGCACCGGGAACCGGCCAGGGTGAGAGCGCGCACGCCGTCACCGTCGAGGTGGCCGGACAGGACAAGGGCAAGGCCGCAGGCGTCAGCGGCCCGCTGGTGGCGCTGGCCGACGCCAAGGCGTCGGTCGGTGGCGACGGGCGGCAGGCGAGCGTCACCCTGGACCTGAAGGCCCTGCAGGCGGGCGGGTGGTCGGACCGCGCCGGCCTCGTCTCGCTCCCGGCCTGTTCACTGACCACACCGGAACGCCCCGAGTGCCGTACGCAGACCCCGGTTCCGGTGAAGAACGACGGCTCCGGCACGATCACTGCGGATGTCACCCTTCCCCCTGCGGCACCTGGCAACGCCCAGGGCGGTGCGGTGAAGGCGTCGTTCACCACCGCGAATTCGTCCGCCCAGGCGCCTGCGCAGGCCCTGACCGTCGGCAGCGCCGGGGGAACCGGCGGCTCCGTGGTCCTGGCCCCCGCGGCCTCCCCGTCCGGTCCCCTGGGCAACTTCACCGCGACACCACTGTCGTCGTCGGTGGCCTGGTCCGCAGGCTCCAACACGGGCAGCTTCACCTACAGCTACCCGATCCAGACACCGCCGGCCCTCGGCGGCGCCGCACCCACCGTTGCGCTGAGCTACAACTCGGCGAACGTGGACGGCAAGACGTCGTCCACGAACGCGCAGCCCTCGTGGATCGGCGACGGCTGGGGCTACGAGCCCGGCTACATCGAGCGGTCCTACCGCAGCTGCGACAAGGCTGGCATCACCGGCTCGGGCGACCAGTGCTGGGGCGGGCAGAACGCCACCTTCTCCCTCGGCGGCCGGGCCGGTGCGATCGTGCGCGACGACGACACCCACGTCTGGCACCTGGAGAGTGATGACGGCACCAAGGTCGAGCAGCTCACCGGTGCTCCGAAGGCGGCGGGTGATGTCGACTACCAGGGCATGGAGTACTGGCGGATCACCACACCCGACGGTGTCCAGTACTACTACGGCCTCAACCACCTGCCGGGCGGTGACGGCAGCGATCCTGCCGCGAACTCCGTCCTGACCCTGCCGGTGTACTCGCCCAACAGCGGCGACCCCTGCTACAACTCCGGCAGTGGTAACAACTCCTGGTGCCAGATGGCCTGGCGCTGGCAGCTCGACTACGTGGTCGACCCGCACGGCAACCTGACCACGTACAAGTACGCCGCCGAGGGCAACAAGTACAACCGCGGCCGCGTCCAGAACGGCGGCACCGGCACCCTCTCCGACTACCAGCGGGCCGGTTACCTCAAGGAGATCGCCTACGGCCAGCGCCTGGACGAGCAGAAGGCGGCCAAGGGCGGCGCGAACCCGGCGGCGAAGGTCCTGTTCACCGTCGCGGAGCGCTGCATACCCAGCGGTGCGATCACCTGCTCCGAGGCCCAGCGCACCGCGGCCAACGCGGACGCCTGGCCCGATACGCCGATCGACCAGATCTGCACCGACGGCTCGTGCGTGAACTCGGCACCCACCTTCTTCACGACCAAGCGCCTGACCGGGATCTCGACACAGGTCATGGTCGGCTCCGCCTACCGCACCGTCGACACCTGGAACCTCAACCAGGAACTTGCCGATCCCGGGGACGCCACCAAGCGAATCCTGCAGCTGGACTCCGTCCAGCGGGTGCCGAGCAACGGACAGGCGGCGATCGAGGACCTGCCCGCCGTCCAGTTCAAGTACACGATGCGCGCCAACCGCGTCGACGGCCTGGACTTGGGCGAGAAGATGTACATGCGCCCGCGCATCCAGGAGATCACCACCGAGACCGGCGGGCGGATCGGCGTCATCTACGCCGACCCCGAATGCTCCCGGGTGAACAACCACATGCCGTCCTCCGAGGACAGCAACAC
The DNA here is from genome assembly GCF_040685715.1 of Kitasatospora sp. NPDC088264. Classification (NCBI taxonomy): domain Bacteria; kingdom Bacillati; phylum Actinomycetota; class Actinomycetes; order Kitasatosporales; family Streptomycetaceae; genus Kitasatospora; species Kitasatospora sp. NPDC088264. The sequence continues at coordinate 9,107 of NZ_JBFBIR010000004.1, read as the reverse complement.
GATGGCCTGCATGCCCGTCAAGTGGTACCCGACGTTCCTGTCCTCGAAGGACCCGATCAACGACTGGTTCGACAAGCCCCTCGTCAAGACAGTCGTCGCGCTGGACCTCGTCAGCACACCCAATATCGGCAAGACCACCGAGTACACGTACAACGGTGGAGCCGCCTGGCATCGCAACGACGCGGAGTTCACCGACTCCAAGACCCGCACCTGGGACAGCTTCCGCGGGTACCAGTCGGTGACCACCACGACCGGCAGCGGTGGCTCCAGCGAAGCACCCAAGACCCAGCAGAAGGTCACCTACCTGCGGGGCATGAACGACGACTACCTCGCCAACGGCAAGACCCAACGCAGCGTCCAGGTCCCCAGCCCGCTCGGCGGCACCGTCACCGACAGCGCCCAGCTGTCCGGCCGCGTCGTCGCCACCGAGGTCTACGACCAGGCCGGCGGGACGGTCACGGCGGTGGCCGGGAAGACCTACAACGGGCAGACGAGCTCCGCGACGCATGCCCAGAGCGCGGGCGTGCCGAAGATCCAGGCGTGGCTCCCGGACTCCGAGACCACCGCGATCACCAAGGCGAAGCTCACCGACGGCAGCTGGCGCACGACCACGACGGTCACCACCAGCGAGCCGGCCAACGGCAACCGCGTCGTCAAGGTCGACGACAAGGGCGACGGCACCGCCGCCACTCCCGAGACCTGCACGACCACCGGCTACGCGGTCAGTGACAACCCCCAGCTCCTGACCCTGGCGTCGGAAACGACCACCTTCCAGGGGTCCTGCGGCGCGACGGCCACGGCTTCCAACACCCTATCCAGCAGCCGCATCATCTATGACGGCAAGGACTTCAAACAGGCCGGTCCAGCCGGCGACCCGACCAGCGCCCAGGTCCTCGACCATTTCGACCAAGCGGGCAACCCCATCTATATTCATGACGGTAGTTCAGCTTTCGATGCCTACGGACGTTCCGTCACGACTGCGACGACCGAAGGCTCGACCTATGACCGCAACGGGGCCCAGCTGAGCGGGCCGTCGGTCACGCCTGCCATCACGTCGCTCGCCCGCACCCCGGCCGCCGGACAGCTGCCGACGGAGATCCGCACCACCGGACCGATGGGAGCGGCTTGGACCACCAGCGTCACCCAGGATCCGGCCCGCGGCTCACTTCTGGTCAGCAAGGACATCAACGGCCGGGTCACCACTGCCCAGTACGACGCCCTCGGCCGCATCACCGCAGTCTGGGAGCCCGACCGGCCGACCGAGGAACTGCCGAGCCGGAAGTTCACCTACCTCCTGAACGGCTCCAAGGCACCGTCCACCGTCAAGACCGAATCGATCAACGACGACGCGGTCACCTACTCCGCGAGCATCGACATCTACGACGGCCTGGCACGGCCTCGGCAGACCCAGAGCACCAGCGCCGCCAAGCCGACCGGGCGCCTGATCACCGACACCGTCTACGACACCCACGGCTGGGTGGTCAAGACCTCGGACCCGTACTACGAACAGGGGTCATTCCCCACCAACTCCGTCTTCGTCCCGGCAGCAGACGGCCAGGTCCCGGGCCAGACGTGGAACACCTACGACGGAAACGGGCGCGTCGTGCGCTCGGAGTTCCGCTCCTACGGGAACCTCCAGTGGGCCACCAGCACCGCCTACCCTGGCGCTGACCGCACCGACGTCACCCCTCCCTCGGGCTCCACGCCAACCTCGACCGTGACGGATGCCCGAGGCCGCACCACCGCTCTGGGGCAGTACCGGACGGCAACTGCAACCGGGAACCTGGCCGACGCGGACGTCACCAGCTACGGATACACGCCGACCGGTCTCACCGCGTCCCGGACCGACAGCAGCGGCAACGCCTGGAACTACTCCTACGATCTGCTTGGGCGTCAGACCTCGGCCTCCGACCCGGACACCGGTGTGACCCGGACGTTCTACGACGTCAACTCGCGCGTCGACCATATCGTCGACGCCAAGAACAACACACTTTCCTACACCTACGATCTGCTCAACCGTAGGACCGGCACGTTCAACGGTGCCGTGGCACCCGCGAACCAGCTGGCCTCCTGGAGCTACGACACCCTCGTCAAGGGCCAGCCCACCTCCTCGACCCGCTACGTCGGCGGAGCCGGCGGCACGGCCTACACCAAGGCCGTCACCGACTACGACACCGCCTACCGTCCTCTCGGCTCATCGATCACCATCCCGTCCGCCGAGGGCGCACTCGCCGGTACCTACACGACGACCAACACCTACAGCCCGGTCATCGGCTCCCTGAAGACGGTCAGTGTCCCCGCCGCCGGCGGCCTGCCGGCAGAAACCGTCAGCTACGGCCGGACCATCACCGGCCTGCTCACCGCGGCCGCCAGCCTCAGCAAGGCCGTCATCGCCAAGGTCGAGTACGACGCGCTCGCGCGCCCCGTGCGTACGACGGTCGGCCAGTACGGCAAGCAGGTCGTCTCCACCCAGCAGTACGACTGGGCCACCGGACGGGTCATCAACAGCTTCACCGACCGTCAGGTCGGAACCGTCTCGGTCGACCAGACCAGCTACACCTACACCCAGTCCGGCCAGATCACCTCGGCCACCACCATCCAGGACGCCTCGGCGACCGACACCCAGTGCTTCACCTATGACCACCTCCGCCGGCTGACCGGCGCCTGGACCGACACCGCAGGCACCTTCACCACCGCCGACTGGACCGACTCCTCGGGCGAGGTCCACGGCACCGGCAGCTCCACCACCGTGCCCGGTGTCGGCGGCTGCAACAACGCGAACGGCCCGGCCACCGTCAACCCCGGTGGACGGACCATCGGCGGCCCGGCACCTTACTGGAACACCTACACCTACGACGCGACCGGCAACCGCACCGGCCTCGTGCAGCACGACATCACCGGCAACAGCCTCAACGACATCACCACGACCCAGACCTTCGGAGCCGCCAAGAGCACCAACTCCCCCACCAGCGCCCCCAACACCGGCGGCGGAACCGGCGGGCCCCATGCCCTGCTCACCTCCACCACCAGCGGGCCAGCGGGCACCAAGGCCGTCAGTTACCAGTACGACGCCAAGGGCAACACCACCGCCATCACCGACACCGGCGGCACCACCACCCTGGCCTGGAACGGCGAGGACAGGCTCGACTCGCTCGCCAAGACCGGCCAGGCCGCTGCCACCACCTACCTCTACGACGCCGACGGCAACCAGCTCATCCGCCGCAACCCCGGCAAGACCACGCTCAACCTGCCCACCGACGAGCTCACCCTCGACACGGCCAGCGGCTCCACGAGCAACGTCCGCTCCATCACCGCCCCGGGCGGACTGACCTACACACGCGTCACCGCCGCCATCGGCGGAGGCACCGTCCTGATCCAGGCCGCCGACCCGCACGGCACCAACGGCGTCCAGGTCAACACCAACGCGACCCAGACCGTCACCCGCCGCCCCACCGACCCCTTCGGCAACCCCCGCGGCACCCAGCCTGGCACCAACCAGTGGGCCGGCACCAAGGGCTTCGTCGGCGGCACAAAGGACGACACCACCGGACTCACCAACCTCGGCGCCCGCCAGTACGACCCCGTCCGCGGACGCTTCATCAGCCCCGACCCCATCCTCGACACAGCCGACCCCCAGCAGTGGAACGGCTACGCCTACAGCAACAACAACCCCGTCAACCTGAGCGACCCGTCCGGTCTGCGCCCCGAAGGCAAATGCTCCAACACCTGCACGGACGGCAGCACCGACCAATGGGGCGGCGGCCCCGGTCACTGGGTGTACAACAACATCGGTGTCAAAGAAGTTGACACCACAGGCACCGCCACCGTCCAGCACATCGACTTCTCTGACAACTCCGCCTCCTTCAAACTCACTGCCACCTACACCGTCAAGCCCAAGCCCAAGCCCAGCCCACAAACATCTGGCTATTGCAAGGGCTACATAGCACAGCAGACCAACTGCAAGACCCCCGGGTACGAGGACAAGCCCAGCGCGGCAAACATCCCCGACCTCGAGAACTGCAAGGCCCCCGGGGCGGACTGGGGGTGCAACGCCCGGAACAGTCTGTTCAAGACCGCGATAGCTGGTGGATTCCTCGGAGGAAGCTATGGCGTGCTGGGCGGACTGGGCCGTAATCCTGCCAACCCTTGCCACAGTTTCCTTCCCGGAACTCTCGTGGCCATGGCAGATGGCAGCACCAAAAAAATCGAGGAGATCACTACCGGCGACCAAGTCGAATCCAGCGACCCTCAGACGAGCACCACAAACTCGGAACGAGTCATCCGGGTAATCAAAACTCCCGATGACTCAGAATTCACCGACCTGACAATCTCCATCACCAACAAGCAAGCTGACCCTCAAAACGGCAACGGCACCGCTGAGCCGACCACGATAACCTCCACCCGGCACCACCCGTACTGGAACGAGAGCACACACCGCTGGACCAATGCGGCCGACCTCCACGCTGGCGACACCCTGCGCACTGCCGACGGCAATATGGCGACGGTCAGCTACGTCCGCAGCTACCGGACTGCACCTCGCCTGGCATACGACCTGACAGTCAGCAACCTCCACACGTACTATGTGCTGGCGGGTTCCACGCCGGTACTCGTGCACAATTGCGGGCCAACAGGGCCCGAGGCGACGGTCAAAAATATCCCGGAGGTGGCAGCCCCCAAGCCCCTGAAGCCTGCTCAGGCAGAACAGGCATGGACAGACTTTTTGGGAGAAGGCCCATACACGAATATCCATCCTCGTACGGGCTTGCCGGATCCGAACCGCCTTGTTTCTGCTGATGGCCGTCGCAGCATTCGGATGGGAGACCATGAGATGAACAGCAAGCCCACAAAGTTTCACTTCCATATGGAAACGTGGGACTGGATTTCCCCATCAAATGAGTGGGTAGTGGGCAATACGATGGTTCGCGTCCCGTTGGGGCTGAAGTAATGAGGGTAGAGATCACCCGAGTTCTAGATGCTTCAGGGGGGCGGGTTGCCTTCCGTTGCGCGCTCGGGCGGGCTTCCGGCTGCTGGGTTGGATCGACACCCGCCCGACCCGGAGAGTTTGACGTCGAGATGGAAATTCCAGAGGAGATCACTGATTGGACCGTCCTCGATGCCCCCTCTCTCGGTTCGATTGTGGGGAGCGCCGAAGGGGAGGCGAGCGTCTCCATCACGGGAACTGTCGTTGATATCGGCGAGGGGGACGATCCGATTGTGGGGATCAGACTTGGGTCCGACATCATTCTGATCGAAGCTCCGGATCGAAAGTGGGAAATTGAGCCAGGGAGCACGGTCTCCCTAAATGTTTCTTCAATTCGGCTTTATCCGTACCATCTCTGATGGTTTTGGGTATTGAGCTGAAATGAGCTTGCACCCAATTGTGGAATGATGATTGTGGCGCAAGTCAGGACGCCTCTCCCGAGCACATTCGGGAGAGGCGTCCGGCCGTGCTGACGGCAGTAGTTGACAAGCAACGTCAGCGGACGGGTGCTGCACAAAGCGGTGGGTCGTCGCCGTCGTCGGGGTTGGTGGCGGCCTCGGAGGGTTTGCCGAGGGTACGGCCGAGGAGGTCGATGGCTTGGCGCTGGAGGTGGAGGCGGACGTGTAATGGTGACGTCGGGTATTGGAACTGTCCGAATGCCTGCGTGCAGAGTTGGGTGGAGCGGGCTCACAGGTAGTCGAAGAAGCGGGTCCACCAGGTTGGTGGGTGCTCGGGTGGGTAGTAGGTGGCGAGATTGCTGGCGCCGTCGTATCGGGTCCAGAGCAGGTGCTCGGAGACCGCGATGTAGCCGAGCGCTTCCACTTCGTCCTTGATGCGGCGCCGGTCGGCGGTCTCGAAGAGGAGGTTCTCTTCTTCCTCGTCGTAGCTGCCAGGGTTCCCCAGCGTCACGGTGACGAGGGCGCCGAAGTTGCTGACACGGATGGCGATGTGGTCGCCGCTGGCCGTCGCCGTGGTGGGAATGACGATCGTCCCGTGGTGGCTGGCGTCCTGGACGCCTCGATCGACGGAGCAGGTGCACTGGAACCGTTGATTCAGCCTGGCTGCGAGCTGGTCGAATCGGGCCCGGGTCGCGGCGTGGTCGTAGTTCTGAGGGAACTCCATGTGGTCGGGATCGTCGAGGTCCCTCAGCAGAGCCCAGATGTGCTGGTCATCGAGGGGCATGATCATCGTCTCCGTGTTGGTGGGTGTGGTTGATGCGGTGGCTGACTTCGGCGGCGTAGTTGGTCCAGTCGCCGGCGGAGAGTCGCTGCCAGGTGACGGCGACGTCTGTGTGGATGCCGAGGGTGCGGGCGAGGATCGCGGCGGGGATCTCGGTGGCGAGTTGGAAGAGTGCGGTGCTGCGGGCCTGGTTGGGGCGGATTCCGAGGTTGTTGAGCCGTTGGGCCAGTTGTGTGGTGCTGATCGGGCGTCCGGGTTGGCCGCCGGGGAAGAGCCAGGGCGATGGCGTCAGTGCCCCGATGGTCGCGTGACCTTTGCGGTTCGCGGTGACGGCGCGGGCGAGCGCGGCTACTGGTTCGGGCAGCTGGATAGGGGCTTGGCCGAGGTGGAGGCGCACTCCTTGAGCGTCGGCTTCGACGTCCGTGGTGGTGAGGCGGCTGATCGCTGCGGGTCTTTGGGCGTAGAGGAGGAGAAGCAGTCCGGCGAGGCGGTCTTCGGCTTTGAGAGCGCCGTCGTGCAGGAGTCGGCGTGCGGTGTCCCATCGGTGCTGGTCGTCCAGGGGCTGGGTCGGGCCGCTCCAGCGGTGGGCGGGGGCGTGGATGGTGGTCAGCTTGTTGGTGCGGGCCCAGCGGATGAAGTGGCCGGCGGTCTTGCGGTAGGTGGCGGAGTCGTCGGTGAGCCAGCGGTCGAGGTCACTTTGTCCGCAGGTGGCCAGGGCAAGGTTGTGGGTGGAGAGCCAGCTCAGGAAAGCGACGGCCGCGTGGGTGCGCTGGCGGATGGAGTTGAACTGCTGCAGCGTGGCGGGTTGGCCGTTGTTCTTGGCGCGCAGTCGCCTGACGAGGTGCCAGGTCGCATAGCGGTGGAGGAGTCTGCGCTGGTCGGGGTCCTGTTGGGAGGTGATCAGGTCGGCGAGGAAGCGTTCGGTGCGGGCCATGTGCTCGTCGCGTTCGGGCAGGGCGCCGGCGCTGACGAGTACCTGACGTAGGTGCGCGAGGGGCTGGGTGTCGGGCAGTTCGTCGAGGGCTTGGTGGGTGAGTGGACGTCGGCCTGCGGCAAGGTCGGCGAGGACCGGGGCGACGGAGGGCTTGTTCAGCCAGCGCCTGGCGGTGATGGGGTATTCGGCGGTGGCGATGTTGTGCCGGAGGGCCTGGAGCCCGGGGTGGAGGGTCGCTGTTGGAGGCCCCAGCAGCTCGTTGAGGCGCTGGTTGATCAGGCAGCGGGCGCACTGGCCCGGGTGCGGATGGTCGGGATCGGTGCAGGTGGGGCAGGTGTGCCAGACCTCGGGGGCGGTGCAGTCGGCGCAGAGGGGTTCGGCGAGGGTCCCGGAGATCACCGCTGAGAGGCGGCCGCAGGCCGAGCAGGAGGCGGTGCGGCGTTGACAGGTAGGACACCAGGGGCGACCGGTGGTGCGGGAGGTGCCGCAGGGTCTGTTCTCGCCGCAGATGGAGCAGGTCGCGGTGCGCAGAGCGGGGCAGCTCGGGCAGATCGGACCGTCTGGCGTGTGGGTGTTCACCAGACGTAGGCGGCCGCAGTTGATGCGGGTTTCGAGGTTCGCGGGGTCGGTGATCAGGCAGTTCGGACACAGCGGTCGGCCCTGGTCGTCGCGGGTGGCGGGTTCACGGTGGGCCCCACAGCGCGAGCAGTCCTGGAGGCGGCTGTGGGCGATGCAGGTGCGGCAGACCCGCTGACCATCGAGTGGCTTGTCGATGCGGACGACTCTGCAGCAGCGGGGACAGGCGGGTTGGACGACTCCGGCGATGCCCGCGGTGTGCAGGAGGTCGATCAGCCGCAGAATGGCGCGAAGGGGTGCGAGGTGCCCGTCCCCGGTCAGCAGGCCGGGATCGGTTTCCAGGGCCCAGGCGAGTTTCTGCTGGTAGGAGGGGCGTGGTGCCGAGCGGCGGACCGCGTCGGCTATCGCCCCGCGATCGGCGGCCGGGTCCAGAGCGCTGACCAGCGTCTGGATGACCGTGATCGGATCCCGGTCGTCGAGGTCCGGACACATCTTGCAGCGCGGCCGCCCGGCGCGATCCCGCGTCGCGACACGCCGGGTGTTTCCGCAGGCGCCGCAGGGCTCGGGCTGCGGTCCGCAGATCCAGCAGTACCAGTCCTGCCCACGGCGCTGGAGGGTTCGCATCGACTTGCCGCAGTCGGCGCAACAGGGAGGCGAGATGTGCGAGGCGCCTGCCTCGCGGAGCGCGATGAGCAGGTCACCGACGGCCCGGGGCGCCGGCGAGCGGCCGTCGGTCAACACGCCGGGACGCCCAGCCAAGTGGGACGCGAGACGGCGGGCCTTCGCCCGGCCGCCCGCGATGCCGGTGACCACGGTGCGGATCTGCTCGGTCCCCAGCTGAGGTTCGATGGCCGCGACCAAGTCCACGATCGTTCCGATCGGATCGGAGACCGCCCGATCAGGGTGTCCCGTGGTAGTCACGGTCGCTCGACACCACGGATGCGGGCCCGCTTGGGCCGAAGATCACCAACACCGGCCTCGGCGCCGACTGCCTTCTTTGTTCGGCTGGTTGCTCCGGCACCGGCCGCGGCCACGGGTTCGATGAGGTCGTCCATGGTGCAGTCCAAGATGTCGAGCAGGGCCATGAGGATCCTCAGGCTGAGCCGTTCGGGGCGCTCGACGACGAGTCGGTAGACCTGACTGGAGGACAAGGTGATGCCGCGTTTGTCCAGCAGCGGGATGAGGTCGGTGGTGGAGAACAGCCCTCGGTCGGCCATGACCTTGCGCAGGTGCCAGTGGTAGTCGAGCTTGGCGGCCATCAGCGGTCCTTGTCTGCGGAGGTGGTCGGCGCGAGCACGGGCGCGAGCGCCTTATGGAGCATGGTGTTCATGAAGTCGTCGCTGACGTGTAATGGTGACGTCGGGTATTGGAACTGTCCGAATGCCCTTGCGGTCAGAGTGGGGCGAGGATCATGAGGACCTCGTCGCGGGTGTCGTG